>NZ_JAYGIH010000004.1:0-158801 GCF_034932455.1 Leptolyngbya sp. CCNP1308
ATAGTACCGTTGCATTTGAGCTTCAATTGGGGCAGGGTAGGGGGTGATCATCTATCCGCTCCTCTCGCTACCTCTCTAGCTTAGGAGCCCAACCCGCAGTATTACACCTTATTCAATCCACGATCCTGAGTGCATAGGTCTTGCCCGCTCCCGCTACTCCCTGCCACGCCATCACCGCATCCGGTGTGGTTGCCGCCATCTCCACCGCGTTTTGCTGCTCCGGGTTCAGAGAATGGTTGGTCAGACCATTTAACCGGGTGCCACTGGGGACAATCGGTGCCATCTGTCCCCGTCCCTGCTGCATCAAACAGATCGTGTTGAGTTCCAGATTGAGCGCGGTTTGGGTGGTGAACTTGCCGTCGGCGACGCGAATGAGTTCAGGGCTTTCGGCGAGCGCTCCCTCAATCGCCTCAAACCCCTGCACCCCCAGCTCATGCTCAAAGACAAACCGCTCCAGCGTCGTGCGCCGAAACACCGACTCCCGCTCCCCACAGTGCTGGATCGCCGCGTCAATGACCGATGTGGCTGATGGCTGGTCGCCAACTGCTTGGGTAGTGCCATCCGGCAAGTTTGGTAGCTCCAAACCCTTCAATTGAATCAGCGCATTCCATCCCCGCCGCAACAGACCCTCATCCACCTCCTTGGGCTTCCGTTTCCGCGAGACTAAAGTTGCCGTCTCCCGCATCGCCCGGTTGTTCTCAGAACCTGTCGCCTCCCATTCCTCGATCAGCTTCAGGATCTGCTGTCTGCGGGTCGAAAACGCCTTCAGTAGTTCCGGTGAATACCCCGCCAGTTCAAACTGCCCATGGGCCTTGGGCTCAATCTGGTAGCCGTGCTGCTTCAGCGCTACGGCCAGCTCGTTCTGGTAGATCTGGCCCAGGAGCTTTTGGTTGGCGATCGCCGCCTCATTGCTCAAACTAAACCACCGCCCATCCTCCAACTGCGTCGCACTCATCACCACACAATGGCTGTGCAACTGCGGCTCCGCCTCCCGACTAGTGGAATGGGTAAACACAGCCGCCGCGATATTGCCGGTCGTCACCTTTGTCCGGCCCGCTTCCGTCGAGATCCGCGTCTGGGCATAGCGCTTTTCCAAAACCGATAGAGCTTTCGCCACCGCCTGATGATGGGCTTCCAATACCCGTTCATCCTGCTGCACCAGAGCCGCAATGCTGACGCTCTTAGGCGCACTAAACGTAAAGTCGGTCGCTGCCCGGCGCTTTTCGGGGTCAACCACTTTCCCGGTCAGCGATAGCCCATCGGGAGCCTGTCCTGAGAGCATCTGGCTGAATTCCTGCTGATTGACAACTCCAGCCAAACCCAACGACGCCGCTCCTTTGCCCACCCACTTAGTCGGGTGAGCCGCTTCTTCTGAGGAGTAATAGTCCTCGTGGGTGTAATAGGTCTCCGCTTGAGCCGCAGAGAGGTTGCTCGTGGAAAGCATGGAGAAGCTGGGTTAAAAACACGACGCCACCCTGGAGCGAAAGCGGCAGCGTCTTCAAAAACGGTAGAAACCCTGGAGGGAAGGCCATTGCCCGGTTTTTGCCAAAACCTTGGCGTACTGTGTGACCTCTCCGCGAAGCCCCCGATAGGGGCGCAGCATCCTGATACACCAAATTATATTCCAATTAATCAGCATTTTGAGCACCCATCCCAAAAGGTCACAACAACTCCGTGGAAAACGGCGCTTTTCGTAAACTTTCACAAAGTTGCACGGATTTAGCTGATTAAGTGCTGATAAATAGGACAGTGATTGGGAGATGTTCCTATGAATTCTCATGCTCCGACGCTTTTATTGGCCTGTGACTTGGGTAAATCGAGCGGCAAGTTCTTCTATAAGCTGCTCCATGGGCAGACTCACGCCCTTTGGATGGAGACGGAAGTAGCCCAGCGCGAAGCCGCTGGGGTCGAATCGATCAGCCCTGGGGGCCGTCCGCAAGATTGTGCTTGGTACCGCAATGGTGAGGTGTTGACGTTTGTGGGCAAAGCGGCTCAACGGTTTCTTGACTACAACAGCTTTAAGGAGGATAAAAGCCTGAAGGCTCCCGAGCGGATCGTGGGGGTGCTGGGGGCGATCGCCAAAACCGAAAGCCTTCCAGCTCGGTTTGATGCGGTGGTCTGGGTGCTGCTGCCCATCAATGAGTTGGCTACCCGTCAGCAGATCTCGTCTCGATTAACCGTCTTGGCTCAAGGCTTTCGGTTCCAAGACGAAGCGGAGTATCGGGTGAATCTGAAGCTCAGCTTTCGGCCTGAGGGCTACGGTATCTATGTCCAGCGCAAGGCTCAGCTTCAGCAGACGGGGGTGGCCATTGCTCAGCGCACCACCTGGATTGAGATGTTGGGCCACCGCAACGGCACCCAACTGGCTTTCGAGACGGGGACGTTGAACTCGGCTAAATCCACATCCAAGTTTCCGGGCTTCTGGGAATCTTTCGAGAAAGCGGCTAATGCAGCGGGGGTGTCGGTCACGGAATACGACGTGCTGCTGAGGGCGCTGGAGACGGGGCAGGCTCAGCAGTACTCGGTGGCCAAAGGGACTTCGGTTAATTTCTCGGCGGCGATCACCCAGGTCGAAGCGGCATATCTGGCCAGCCTGGAGTCCCACTTCACCGACCACCTGCTGCCGAGTCTGGCAACAGGCAAGGGGGATGTGGTGTTGGCGGGTGGGGCCGCTTATCTGATGCGAGAACCGTTGCGGCAGTTCTTTGACGAGCGAGGTTTTGCGTCTCGCCTATCGTTTACCTGGGAGCATCAAGAAGCGTTAACTCAATTGGTCAAAGCTCAGCTGCCGGAAGCGGTTGAAATGCCGTCTCTGTCGATGCGGATGACTGATGGCTTTGGTTTGTTCCAGGCGTTACTCGGAGATGTCAACCGGATGCGGGGGGCGTCATGAGTCAGGACGGTCAAACCCATTCGGCTCGGGTCAAGTTTATCTACAACGCTCAGTTCCCGGCGGCGACAGCGGTGGTGCTGAATTATCTGTTGAACAATCCGCACTTCACTGGTCGTCAGGGCCGACAGCAGGGGATGGATGCCATGATGGCGTTCTACCGTCCCCTGGCGGAGGAGTTCCACGGTGAGCTATCGGTCTCGGAAATTCAGGAAATGGCGCGGCACTGTGTAGAGCGGTTGGCGAAGCAGATTGCTGATTTATGCGATCGCTACCACATTGCTAATCCAGTCACATCCCATGTCGGTGCTTCGGCTCCATTGGGCAGCACTGCTCGCCTGGAAGCCATCTTGGAGGAGTTAGTGGCGGCGGTTAGAGGGGGAGGGGCGATGGCCCTTCCGGGCCAGTCTCTGACCATCGCGCATCAATCCACCTCCTCAGCTCCCGTGGACATTGAGCAGGGGGTTGCGATGGATGGCAATGAGCTAGGTGACCTCGGAGACATCCTCAACGATTAAAGCCATGCTAGCTCAGAGTTTCAGATACTAGAGGCTTTGGGAATCTACATTAAACTGGCTGTAGATGTTGAGCGCAGGATTCTATCCGAAGGTGGGGAACTTCACGCCGATTGTGAGCTGATTTTGCTGGATGATGGCAGTGTGCAGGCCATCATTTGGGGAGCTGATTGGTATCCACTCAGGCAAAAGGTTGGGTATGAATCACTCATCAACATTCGCCCTAGTGCGGATAATAAGTCGATGGAAATTCAAGAGCCTGTTCTGCGGGAAGACATTAGCCAAATCGTGCAATCTCTTTTGGGCAACGTTGAATGGCAATAAACTGGGACATTCTCAAGACACAGTATCTTCAGGCTAACCGGGCGGCTCAGCTAAATAGTTTGGCCCTGAATTTGACGCGGATCCAGCTCTTGCCGAGGAGCGGTACCGATGAGTCGGTTGCTCAACATCTGGTCAGAGAGAGTCAGTTCTTTATTGAGTGGGCGATACCCAGTATTGATTTGGAGACGGATGCAACCTTCGCGACTGAGTTGGTAGACTTGCAGCGGTTGCTCAGCCGGTGGAAGCTAAGTTGGTCAGAGCTTTGGGCTAGTGAGAGTAAGCGACGGGAGATTGCTACGCTCGCTCAGCAGTGGTGCGATCATGTTCATGGCCAATATGAGTCGCTGACAGGGTAAGGGTAGCTCACCACTATCCGAGCTGAAGCTATGACGGTAAAGACAATAGAGCTAACTTTAAATTGAGAAACTATGTCTAATAAGCTCAACACCATTATCCAAAGAGTTGTAGGCGATACCTTAACGGATGAACAGCAACAAGCATTACTGGTAGCCATTCAATCAGGGCAGGCAACATTAGCCACAGGCGATCGTGCCCTGGCTGTGGGCGGCAATGCTGACAATGCAGTGCTGATTACCGGCGATCGCAATATCGTGGGCGATCGCAACATTATCTTTGAGGGGGCTGACGCTGAGGTCATTCGTCAATATCTCCAGCCCGCACGGGTGGGAATTCCCGAGAACTTGCCTCGGAGTGGGGTAGTGCAATTTGTGGGGCGAGGGGCGGAACTTAATCAGCTCCACTACCAACTGCAGGCGAGTCAGCAATCAACAGTATTTGCCATCAGTGGTATGGGCGGCGTTGGTAAAACTGAATTAGCGTTGCAATACGCCCATGCGTACAAGCATCTTTACCAGGGGGGTGTGTGCTGGCTGCAAGCGAAAGGAACGGATATCGGAACTCAAGTTGTGCAGTTTGCGAGATCGCGCTTACAACTTAACCCCTCTGAGGGGCTAGACATTCTAGAGCAAGTGGGTCACTGTTGGACTTATTGGCCTGAAGGCAATGTTCTGGTGGTGATTGATGATGTAATTGACTACGACATTATTAAGCACTACCTACCTGCTGGTAAACCTCGATTTAAGGTTTTGCTGACAACTCGATTAAGGCTAGGGGCTTCGATTCAGAATCTGGCTATCGAAGTACTGAAAGAAACAGAAGCTTTAACCATGTTGAAATCACTGATTGGAGAAGAGCGAGTGCAGTCAGAGATTGACGATGCTCTCAAGATATATCAGTGGTTAGGCGGGTTACCTCTAGGTTTGGAATTAGTGGGGCGCTACCTCAATCTGAAAGAGGATCTCTCGCTGACAAAGATGTTTCAGCGATTGCAGAAAAAACGCCTTGACTCTCCCGCGATCTCCGATCCTGATGATAAGGAAATGACAGCTTGTTTAGGGATTGCCAACGCTTTTGAGTTGAGTTGGGACATGCTCGACGACGCAGATCAAGAGCTAGCTTATCTGCTGTGTTTATTTGCCCCGACATCGATCCCTTGGCATTTAGTGGAATGGTGCCTGCCAGATAAAGATGAAGAAGACTTAGAAGATCTGCGCGATCAATCGTTAGTTAAATTACATCTCATTCAGCGCAAGGGGAGAGGGAGCTATCAGCTTCATCAGCTGATTCGAGAGTTTTTGCAAGACAAAGCAGAGTCTGTACCTCAGGCAGAAAAGTTGCGGGAGACATTAGCCAAAACCTTGGCAAGGATAGCGAGTAAAATCCCCGAATCGCCCACACAACCCTGCATTCTGGAATTGAACCCAGTTATTCCTCATATCGAAGAGGTCGCAATCTCACTACAGCCTTGGTTGAGAGATGATGAAATCTCTATCATATATATCGGAATTGCAACTTTCTATTACAGTTTAGCCACCTTTAGAAAAGATTCAGCAGCAAGTTTAGCTGACATCACTGAAACCTCCAGCCTTAAACAAGCTACTCGTAAAGGGCTAAAGCAATGGAGAAGTTCAAAGCAATGGCTAGAGAAAGGTTTAGAAATCACAAAAAAACGTGTAGGAAAAGTTAATCTCCAAATTGCCGATCTTCTAAGCAGATTAGGGGTGATTTCTTATTCTTTTGAAGGGAATTACGATAAGGCTGAACAACAATTTCAGGAGGCTTTGAGGATCAGAAGGGAACTTCTGGATGAATATCATCAAGATTTGGCAACTGACTTTCATAATTTAGGTTCTATTCAACTCTCAAAAGGTGTATATGACAGGGCTGAAGAGCTCTTACTAAGAGCATTAAGGGTTAGAGAACATCTTGCAAATAAAATCCCTAATCCAGAATTAGCATCTACTCTCAACAGCTTAGCGAAACTACGAGAACTTCAATGCCGATACTCTGAAGCAGAAAATCTATATAAAGCTTCGCTTAACATTAGGGAGATTCTTTTTGGTGAAGATCATCTCGATACAGCGCAGAGCTACAATAATTTAGGATATTTATACACAATGCTGGAAAGATTTTCAGAGGCGGAATTTTTCTATCTCAAATCTTTGAAAGGCAGAGAAGAACATTTAATAGAAAATCATCCTGACATAGCACAAAGCTATAATAACCTAGGTGACTTATATGGCAAAGTAGATCAAAAATTCAAATTCGGGCTTCACCATCAGCAACGGGCTCAGTCATATTACAAAAAAGCTTTAAGAATATTTGAATGTCGGGAGGAAGAGACTGGTGAAACTCATCAAGAATTTGCTAAAACTTTAAGCAATTTGGGAGTCTCTTACATTAAACAGGGCTATTTTTATGAAGCCATATCTCAAGTTGATGAAGCAATTGATTACTATTCAGAAGCTATGGAGATCTTTCGAAAAGCACACCAAGCATTTGCAGATTTGTTAGGTCCAAATCACTCTATCACTCTATGTGTTTTGGAGAAGATGGAGTCTACAGAACAGCTCATCAAAAGCTGCGAAAGATGAAGTGACTTATAACTCTTCTAAGTGATCGATGAACTGAAGATGTAGAAGCAGTTGTACTTTTTGGTGATTTCAACAACAAAAGAAGACCAGGAACTAAAAATTTATTTCTTAAGGCTCAAATTCAAAAAATTAGAAAAAATGGCGATATAGGAACTATTTTGAATGCAAAGCCTGAAACTTCATTGAAGGAACAGCATCGTCTTTCCAGATTTCAGATTTAGAAGCAATCATTTCGTCTGGATGAATTGATGCATCTAAGAAAGACCAACGTGTGGGGGTATCTACATAAGGTTGAGGTGCCAATGTGCTTACTTGACCTAAGAAACTCCGCCACGAATCTGGATTAGTTTGTTTAACATACCTAAATAGGGCTGAGAAACGCATCGTATTCATGGCTGCACCATACACAGCAGTATTATACTCCTGCACAAATGGCAAAGCTGTTCTTATTCGTTCAGTTAAAGAGCTTACCGGAACAACTCTTGAACCATCAAGCTTCCAAAAGTAATAATAAGGTCGGTTACCTAAACTAATATATTCTCCACCTTCATTATTTTCTGCCACAGAGATATTTACCCCTAATCCTTCATCTGTTAAAACCCAAGACTGAAAATAATCGCCACCAAAAGCCTCTGAAATTTCACTTGCTGCAGTTGTCCAAGTACTACTGTCAGAATAAGATTCTCCTTCACCTAATATGGTTTCTCCATTCAAGGCAGGAAGTTGCCAAAATTCTCCCAAATCGAAAAACATAATATCTGCCTGCATTAAGCGTAGTCCAAGCAGCGTATTATCGAAAGCAGGATGATAAACAATGTGATAAGCACTGTCATTTGTGTCCTCACCAAATAAAGACACACAAGCGCTATATTCACTATCCGCATACTTAGCAATGGGAATCAACTGCCAATCGGGAAGCAAGGAATCATACAGTTGGTCCCTAATCTTAACTTGTAATCTAGTGCCATCTTCTCTTGAGGAGTTATAAATCAGTGAAACCTGATTGCCACTTAAAGCTTCTGCTGGAGTGGCAGTAGCATTGAAAGAGACCCCTCCTACTTGAGTGACAAATCGAGGAGATGTCAGGCTTGCTGGTTCGACTTGCAATGGGCGACTGGGAAAACCGTAGTCAAAAGAATAACTACCTATATTTATAGAGTTAGGTTGAGTGAAGCCGAGATCCACTAAGACAGGCAGGAAAAACACTAATGTCAACGAAGAAACTACCAATGACAAAAATTTGAATTTGAGGTTGCCAATGATTTTTCTCATTTCCCCACCTTCAGTCAAATTTTATTATTTTCTAAAGTATTGAAACACTACTCCGGAGTGTTGGCTACAATTACTGCTAACTAAAGCAGATAAGAACCACATTTCAGTGTACATCTATACAGGATTAGCTATTTTAGTAATCCAGGCATGGTGAGTTGAAGTCTGTTTCATACGTTAGGCATTCTATCATCAAAATCTTATTCTAAACAATAAAAATCGTTAGCTCTTTGACTCGGGTAAACCAAACCTTTAAACTCATAACGTTTATGCTGCGCGGAACAAGATTGAGAGCTGCTCTAGTTTGACTATTTCTGCCGATATTGCGCGTTGCTCGAATAAATGATCATGTGTGGCTATTCTCTAAATCATTGATCTAACTCAATTGATTAAACGATGGCAAAGAACTTCAATCATGGGGATGCATTCCTGGTTGATGAAGGTCAATATACCGAGCCGCAGTTGTCTCTGCCAGTAACGGTCCAAAACACTCGGGCTTTATACCTGATTGTGGTTAATCCTCAGCTTTGTGGTTACCCGGATAATGCTTAGCATTTGAGGGTGTTGCATGATGAGGGCGCAACTCAGCAAGCCATCCTAGACGGTTTGGAGTAGTTGAAGGCTCAAGCGATCGCTGATTCAGGAGCGACGGTGGTGTACTACTCTAGACATAGCTAGCTAGAGACCACGAATGGCAACTACAGCAGTCCGTCTCTAGCACCATCGGTTCGCCGCAGAGCATTGGTAATTGCATTGCGAGTAGCTTCTGCGCCAAAGCCCCAAGCTAGAAGGGCAAAATAATCTCGTAACCCACTTGAGCCGAACGTCGGGTTCTCCAGATAAAGCTGGTTAAAGCCTGTTCCAGCCAAAAATCCGATGGTGGTTAGATAGCCCGCGATCGCAAAAAGCTGAAGACGTTGTTTGGGATTCTTGATCAGGGCAGCAATGCTGTTAAATACGAAGGTATCATCTAAGGCCGCGACAGGAGTTTCCGTTACTGTAGCATGAGGCATTGCCACTTCTGAGGGGGGACTAGCTTCTATAGCTGCTTTTCCTTTTCCTGGCTTAAATTCTCGCAAGCCATCTACAGGAGCAGAATCCTCTGCTTTCTGTTTCAACGTATTTAGAACCGGGTTAGCCTCAGCGATGGCTAAACCAACCGATTGCAGTTGGGGATCATCGCCGGAGTCAGAAGGTTGAAGGGTCATGAGAGTTTCTTTCCAGGCATCAGTCCAAGAATTCATATCCTGTAGGGCTTTTTGATCGGAGGGTGCTAAGGCATCGGGATTAAGCTCCTCCAGAGTTTGCTGAAACTGGCGATATTGCTGGAGAATTCTTAGATAGCGAGTAGACTGTTGTGAAAAACGATTGATGATTTGCCCTAACGCTGCGGCATTGCCAAAGTTAGCAACATTGTCTAACACCGTCTGTAGATTAGAATAAATCGTCTGTAGATAGGGCGCGTGGCTCACTGTCGGGAGTTGTTCTGAAAGCTTAGACTGTAATTCCTTGCCCACCTGCAAAGTACTGAGCCACTCTGGGCGCTCACGAAACCATTTTCCCCACATTCCCCCGGCGGTATTGAGGGACTGACGAGCATTTTCCAGTTGTTTGGCATCGCGGGCTAATTGGGCATCAGCCAGATGCACTGCAATGCTAGAGGCAAATGAAAGGGGGATCTCTGAATCATTTTGAGTCTGGGTGCGCAGCGTTTCAATGCCGACCGTCAACTCATCGGTTGTTTTTCCCCAACGGCTGTAGCTAGAAACAGTGGTGCCAAGGATCACGCCCAAAATCAACAGTGCCAATGGCAAGTACCAGGCATCTTTCACGCGAACTGTAATGGGAACAGTTACCTGGTCGTCGCTGTAACTTAACAGTAATGACCCTTGAAACTCACCACTGGGAGCAGCCTGCAGATTAAACGTCACCGGCAAAGTGATCAGGGTACCCACCTTAACGGAGCCAATGGCGGTGGGAGTGGTAATGAGGCTTTGGGGGAAAACCCGATCGCGATCGCGACTGTACAAATCTAGAGCGTGGATTTGTAAATCTGTTATGGGCTCAGTTGCTCGAATCGCCAGGGTGCGGATTGCCGGTTCAGTTTCACCGCGAGTTCCAGTCGCCGTAAGGGCTTCAGGGGTGACGATGACAGTTGTTTGGGCCAGAATGGGTTGAGCCGGGAGGCAGCCCAATAGGGAGAATGCCAGGCTCAGCCAGGGAGAGGGATGGAGTTTCATGGGGAGATGGATGGATTGAAGAGCGATCGCAATTGTTAGGACTACAGCTCATGACCCCTGCCTGCGCAAGAAACATGGGTAAATCATGGTAAGACTCAATTTTATGGCTAAGAAACTCTAACCCTTTTTAGCGGCAAGGCCATAATGGCTGAAGACTTGGTGGATTTTCCAGTTGAGGGCAAACAGAGATGAGTCACCTTTTTGAACAAGGGCATGCTTGCGTGATTGGGGTCGGCGGCGATTTACCCAGTACAGCCACCGATGCCAAAGGTCTGGCTAAGGTGCTGAAAGACCCGGAGCGCTGTGCCTATCCAGAAGACCAGGTGCAGGTGCTAACGGGGGAAGAGGCAACCCGCAACCAGATTTTGCAAACTCTGGAGACCTTGGCGGCTTCAACCGACGATGATTCGACGGTGCTGATTTATTTTTCAGGTCATGGCCACCAACTACAAAAGCCGTTTAAGTCTTATTTTTTAATGCCCTACGGCTACAACACTGAAGCTTTGGATGAGACCGCCATTAGCGGCAGCGAGTTTGTAGATTACCTGCGAGAGATTCCAGCCCAGAAGCTGCTGGTGATGCTGGATTGCTGCCATGCTGGCGGATTAAGTGATGTCTCTGCCTTTGAAGTGACCAAGGCTCCATTACCACCGGAAGCTCAAAGGATGTTTGCCAAAGGGGGCGGACGCATTATGATTGGCTCCTCACGGCCAGAGGAGTTGTCCTATGCCGGAGAACCCTATAGTGCCTTTACCTATGCCTTGATGAAGGGATTATGCGGCGAAGGAGCCACGCAGCAAGATGGCTACATTCGGGCGACGGATTTGGCGATGTATGCCAGCCGCATTGTGCCGACGTTGACCAGCGATAAGCAACACCCAGTGCTGGACATTGAAAAGGCCGATAACTTTGTGCTGGCCTACTATGCCGGAGGAGACCTGCAGCCGAAAGGCTTGCCGCCTGAACTGGCAACCGAGCCCCGGATTGAGGCGCAGCCTGGTGAACTCAATAACCAGATCATCCAAACTACTACCGTGACTGTTTCGGGAAACCGCAGTGTTGGCATTGGTGGTAGTGTCCAAGGGGCAACCATCATCACTGGAGATGGCAATGTTGTCGGTAATAACAATCGGATGCAAACGGTAAATCAAAAAGGAAAAACTAACATCAGCATCGGCCAGGCGCACGGGTTGCACATCGGTGACTCCTATGGATCCGCTCGGGATGACGAGGAATAAGTAATTCGATGTCAGAAAGCCTGGAAAATCTTAAAGCGGCACTTAAGGATCTCCCTCAGGAAAATCTTCAGGCGCTACTGGCTGAAGTCACCGCGTCTGGTCAGGGAGCGGTGGCGATCGCCCGCGATGCCACTGGAGCAAAGATTGTCACGGGGAGTGACAACATCCTGGGTGACCACAACCGGGTAGTGATTCATCAGGGGATGGATGCAGAAACCCTGAAACTGGTATTGCAGGAGTTGCTAGCATCTCAACGCGTCTACTTCTATGGATTGCCAGAAACGCAGCCGCAAATTCAGGCTATCGCTCAAGCCATTCGAGAAGAGATAAACAAGTTAGTACCGTCTCAGGCAACAGAAGTTGCGTCAGTGGACAAGTTGGTGCAACAGGTGCGATCGCGCCTCCATGATGACATCCAGCGCTTACATGGCACGATGCCACTCTGGGGCGTGGATCATTGGATGCCGCTGGGAGAGCTGTTTGTGGATGTGAATATTTTGGAGGAGGTGAGTAGCAATCGCCGAACAGAGTTGGCTGACCTGTGGCAGGATTTCAGCCAGAATCCTGGCTATCGCAGTTTGGACCGCATGGGATTGGGGGAGGAACGGCAGAGGGTGTCGGGGCTGGAGGTGCTAGCTAGGAATACCAACCTGATGGTGGTGGGCAAGCCGGGTTCGGGAAAGACGACCTATTTGCAGCGGATGGTGACGGAGTGCAATGCGGAAAATCTACAAGCTAATAAGATTCCCGTTCTGATTAAGTTGCGGGAGTTTATAGAAGATGGGCGGGACATTGCCTATTCACTGGAGCAATATCTAGAGCGGAGCTGGCAGTTATCGACAATAGAAACTCAATTGGTTCTCAACCAGGGACGATCACTGATGCTGCTGGATGGGCTTGACGAAGTAACGGGGGAAGGGGAGAAGACTATTGCCAAGCAAATCAAGCGGTTTGCGCGGATCTATCCGCAGGTGCAGGTAATTGTAACGTGCCGGATGCAAAGTCAGGAGTCGCGGTTTGAACGGTTTGATTACGTAGAAGTAGCCGATTTTAATGAACTACAAGTCAGGGCATTTGCAGAGCATTGGTTTCAGACAGTTTGTGGGGATTTAACAACAGGGCAGGCTAAGGCAACCGCTTTTCTGGAGCAGTTATTTCGGGGAGAGAACAAATCGATTCGCAACTTAGCGATTACCCCGATTTTGTTGAGTTTAACCTGTGCGGTGTTTCAGCAGAAACAGGCATTTTACTCGAAGCGTTCTAAGCTCTATGGAGAAGGGTTGGAGCTATTGCTAGAGCGGTGGGACAAGTCTCGGGAGATTGAGCGGGATGAGATATATCGTGATTTGTCGGTGGAGCGGAAGCTGGATCTATTGAGCCATCTGGCGGTGAAAAAGTTCGAGCAAGAGCAGTATGTGTTGTTTGAGCAGGCAGAGATTGAGGGATATATTGCGGAGTTTTTGGGGATTGGGTTGCAGGAAAGTCAGGAGGTGTTGAAAGCAATCGCACAGCAACACGGATTATTGGTTGAACGGGCACATAAAATCTGGACGTTCTCACACCTAACATTTCAGGAATACTTTGTAGCGAAGTGGTTTTGGGGGCGATCTGGCTTTGATAAATTAGCGTCCCATATCTGGGACACTCATTGGCGTGAAATTTTTCTATTAACAGCCGAGGCGATAAGGGAGCCTTGCGAATTATTTTTATTAATGAAAGGCCAAATTGATCATTTTTTAATAGGCGACGAACAATTACAAGAGTTTCTGGATTGGGTACATAATCAGTCATCATCAACTAACAGTAGCTATAGTATTTCTGAGATTCGAGCATTCTATTTCAACTTTCAACAAGCTCACTTTGGAATGCTTAACCTTGATTATTTTCAGGTTCATCTAAAATTGCTAGGTATTGATAACAATCTTAAGCAGGCAACAGAAGGAATCACGCAATTAAATCTCAACCTAATTTATGGATATAGGCTTGAAGAAAATTATATTAAACGCATTCAACACCTTCTTGATTTGTCTTTATATCGAGACTACGCTTTAGCAAGTTTGATTTATTGCAGCCAAGCCTACATAGATAAAAACGTTAATAATATTAAAATTTTTGAGCACCCTCTTCGTTTAGAAGCACTAGATAGAGGGTTCTTTATGTACCTTAATCGACTTCTTGAAATTGAGGGTAAAAGTGTTTTTGGAGTTAAGCTAAAACAGCTTGCGATGCATTTGCCTCAAGTAGAGGCATCGCAAGAAAATTGGAAATGGTATGTCAAAGACACAGAAGCCTATAGATATTGGTGGGAAAATCACTCTCAAGACTGGATTTCTGAGTTGAAAGAGGCATCTGTTAAATATCGAAATATAGGCAGAAACTGGAAATTTAGCGATTTGCAGAATCAAGCACTTAAGAAATATTTTGACGCTAGCAAACTGTTGGTAGACTGTATACAAATTTCCCAAAGCCTAAGTAACAGCAGCTATGGCATTGTTGAGGATATTCAAGAGAATCTATTTTTACCAATTGACGAAATTGAGAAGCGAAAAAAACAAAGTTCAAATTAGCGATCGCCTTTTGCCTTGTTTGACAGCATTTCTGCAAAGTGCTCTCGTAATAATCCCTGGATAAAGCGATCGCGATCGCCCCTTCGATAGTTTCAGTCATCCACTAGGCCATCTGCTGCAACAGCGTCGTCCTTAGTGATGCAGAAAACTCCTGAAGACTTTATGTATAAAGGATTTTCGTCGAGACAGCGAATTTGGGGTTTCTCAAGGGATCGAACAAAGGCAATGGATTTCAGCCGCTATTTTGACGGTCTGAGCTGTCCGTCATGAGACTCAAAATAGTTTCTGCACCACCAGGGTAGAGTAGGTATGATTGTGAAGACCTAATCGACGTTTGCCAAAAGATATGCCTCAAGACCTCACGACTATCATTCAACGTGTTGCGGGCACATCCCTTACTCTTCAACAGCAACAGCAATTATTAGAGGCAATTCAATCAGGACAAGCCACTCTGGCAACGGGCGATCGCGCATTGACCGTGGGCGGCAATGCCGACAATGCCGTACTGATCACAGGAGATCGCAATATCGTCGGCGACCGTAACATCATCTTTGAGGGTGCTGATGCTGAAGTTATCCGTCAATATCTCCTGCCCTCACGAGTGGGGATTCCAGAAAACTTGCCTCGCAGTGGGGTTGTTCAATTTGTAGGACGAGCTGCTGAGCTAAGTCAACTCCATCAGCAATTACAGGGAAGTCAGCAATCAGCAGTGTTTGCCATCAGCGGGATGGGCGGCGTTGGCAAAACGGAATTGGCTTTGCAATATGCCCATGCTTACAAGCATCTGTATCAGGGCGGTGCTTGCTGGCTTCAGGCTAAAGGCACTGATATCGGGACTCAAATTGTGCAGTTTGCGCGATCGCGGTTGGAGCTTAACCCATCCGAAGACCTGAAAATCTTAGAGCAAGTGGGACACTGCTGGACCTATTGGCCCGAAGGGGATGTTCTGGTGGTGATTGATGATGTTATTGATTATGACGCTATTAAAAACTATCTTCCCGCTGGTAAATCTCGATTTAAGGTATTGCTCACGACTCGATTAAGATTAGGAGCTTCAATCCAGAAGCTGACCGTTGAGGTACTGGAAGAAACAGAAGCCTTGGCTATGTTAGAGGCTCTGATTGGGCCATTGCGAGTGCAGTCGGAGATTGACGATGCTTTCAAGATTTACCAGTGGCTAGGGGGATTACCCCTGGGTCTGGAATTAGTGGGGCGGTATCTTAACCTCAAAGAGGATCTCCCTTTAGCGAAGATGTTTCAGCGATTGCAGAAGAAGCGCCTTGACTCTCCAGCGATCGCTGATCCAGATGATGAAGAAATGACAGCTCGGTTAGGGGTTGCCAACGCCTTTGATTTGAGTTGGGAAATGCTTGATGAAACATCTCAAGAGCTCGCATACCTGCTATGTTTATTTGCTCCGGCATTGATACCCTGGCATCTGGTGGAATTATGTCTGCCAAACGAAGATGAAGAAGACTTAGAAGATCTGCGTGATCAATCGCTTGTCAAATTGCATCTCATTCAGCGTAAGAGGAGCGGTGGCTATCAACTCCACCAGCTGATTCGTGAGTTTTTGCAAGACAAAGCAGAGCTCGTGTCCCAGGCAGAAACACTGAAATACACGTTAGCGAAAACCTTGGCGGCAGCGGCGAGCAAAATTCCCGAATCACCTACGCGATCACTCATCCTAGAACTAGATCCAGTAATTCCTCATATCGAAGAGGTAGCGGCATGCTTCTGCGATTGCCTTGAAGAAGATGATCTAATTCAACCGTTCAAGGGGCTTGGTCATTATTACGAAGGGCAAGGTTTCTACAGTAAGAAAGAAGAGTGGTACCGACGATGCTTAGAAACGGCCCAAAAGCGGTTTGGCGATAAGCATCCACAGGTCGCGATGAGCCTAAATGGGATAGCTTCGGCTTGTCGTGCCCAAGGTCGATATTCTGAGGCCCAGCCTTTTTGCGAAAAGGGATTAACCATGCGGGGTGAACTGTTTGGCGATGAACATAATGAAGTCGCAGATAGTCTCAATAGCTTGGGGCTGTTACTAACCGAAAAAGGCGATTACTCAGAAGCTGAGCCGATTTACCTTAAGGCGTTAGCAATTCGACAAAAACAATTGCCTGCCGACCATCCTGACCTCGCCGATAGCTTAGACAATTTGGGTTTGCTGTATAACAACCTGCACCGCTATGAAGAAGCGGAACCGTTACTGCGTCAGGCATTAGATATTCGACAAAACGCCTTGGGCAAAACGCATCCTCGGGTGGCTACCAGCTTGAATAACTTGGCCTGCTGTCTGTCTGGTCAGGGAAAGCTAGAAGAGGCCAAAGCGGAATATCTCGCAGCCTTAGAGCTATATAAACAAGTTGTGGGTGAAGAGCATCCTGAAATTGCCATAACCTCAACTAATTTGGCTTTCGTCTACTATCGTCAGGATCAGTTTTCTCAAGCAGAGGATTTGCTGCGTGACGCTTTGAAAGTTAATCAGCGCATTTTGGGTGAAGAACATCCAAATGTGGTAAATAATTTGAATAGTCTGGCCATCCTTCATGATGTTCAAGGTCGTATTGATGAAGCTGAAGTGCTGTATTTGAAAGTATTAGGAAAGTGGAAGCAGCTTTTCTCTGACAAACATCCTAATGTAGCAACCTGTCTTAGCAATCTCGCTAAGTTTTACTGGTTGCAGAAACGTTTGAATGATGCTGAACCGCTTTATTTGCAGGCAATTAATATTTTTGAGCAGAGCTTAGGAAAGTCTCATGATAGAACCCAATCAGTGCGTAACGACTATCAATCCATGATTCAAGAACGGGATGCGACTTAGTCTTCTTGTGAGACTTCGATCAAAGTAAAACCAGCCCAGTTGATAGGGTCTTTGTATTTTTCATTAGACTTAATCTCTTGCATGGCTTTACGTAGTGCCCCTGCCGGATCAATAGAGTCTTCGTAAATAGATTGGCGATACATTTCGGCATAATAAACGCGCATCAACTCCTGGGTTGGCTTATCCGGTACTGACCATAAGGAGACAACCACTCGCGAAGCACCTGCTGCGCCTAGTGAAAAGGGTAAACCTAGAATCGTGCTCTCCCCAGAGATTCCTCTCGCAGTGTTACAGGCACTTAGCACCACTAATTCCGCATCTAATTCCAAACCGAGCAGTTCACTCGCTCTAAGTAAGCCATCATCTCTGCCCTCTGGTGTTAGGGCAATAGCTCCTGGAAGCAAGTCGTCCGCTAGCTTACTAAAATATTCCGTTGCATGGGCTCCATATCCATATTCATCCTCAATAATTTTGCCCAGGTCAGCATTTGTTAACGCGAGGTTACGGCTATCTAAAATGCCATGGGTTGCTAAATGAATCACGGAAGCATTAGCCATTTTCTGGCGTACTGCTGCTTTAGTTGCTATTCCGGTCAGGGGTTCGGACGCAAACAAGCGAGAAATCACATTCACCTCTGTTTGTGCTCCAGGCAGGGATGGCAATTTCTGTGGAGCATCATTCTCAGTCCGTTGAACAGTCGGCATATCTGGGTTGCCTACGAACAAGATGGCATCTTCCTTAGGAAACTCATTTAACGTTCTTGCAGACTGGCTCAGCGTCTTGAAGTTAGGCGCGACTCGAATGGTGTATTGGTCAATTAAGTAGTCGCCGAATTCATTCTGGAGGGCCGCAAATGGCACTCCGAATAACGGTCCTTGAGGAATGAAGACAACATGACTATCAATTGCCGGATCTGAATTGGGAGCCGGAAAATATTCATCAATCGGCGCAATGATCGATCTATAGAGACCTTTCAATGTTTGCGTTTGCTCATCCTCAGTCATAATAGATACTGCGGTATCAGTGTCACTCGATCTAAGATCGCCGCGTTTCCAAACGATGGCGCCCGCACCACCGTCGCCGCGATCTACGTTTGAGGAAGCTGCTTGTCGAGTCCTATCAACTTGTTCTGAAATGATTTCTGTAGGAGCTATAGGCAAAATCTTAAACTCAGGATTTCTTGCATTGGGTCTCACCACCCAAGCATAAATTTCGCGGTCATTGATGAGCGAGTAGTAAACAATAGTAGAGTTTTGCTCGTTTGCAATTTTCTTAATATCAGCCACACTCACTCGGTCTGGAATAGCAGGTTCTGAAAGTCCTGCACCTGCATTCAACAAAGGTGAGATGCGAACATATTCAAACTCGCGGCTCAGTTCGGCAATCTCTAATGCTTGATTGCGATCACCATTGACTACAAGTATTTGTTGCAGCAGTTTGATACTGTTACTGGTCGTGCGGTGTGCCCGTTCAGCATTCTCTTGTAATCGGGCACGAATATCTCCGTCTTTAAATAATTCTGGAAAATCTTCTTCAGAAAGTGTCGATTCTCCGAAAAATAATTGCTCTGTTGATTGCAGTAAAGGGAGGGTTACAATTCTTGCAAACCAAAAGTTTACTTGACAAAGCCCTCTGAATAACCAACCGATCAAAGGAACGTCAGACGGTGCATCACAAGGACGCTCACCTTCGTGCTCAACCCCTTCATACTTTGGATCCGGTTCAGTTTTAGGAAAGCTGGGATCTACCGATCTAGATATGACCCATCTGAGCTTTGCCTCAGAAGCTGCATAATCCCCTGCCTGAAAATCGCTCTTAGCATCGCGATAAAGTTTCTCCAGCTCATCAACTTGTTCTACAAGCTCTTCAAAAATCTGTTCTGCTTCTTGAGTTTTATCAGAACCAGTGTCCATATCAGTTTGAGCATCTGCTTGAGCCATATCAAAGCTCCTGGCGTTAGATTCCGTGAGTCCTGGAGCTCCGGAAACAAGTGCTAAAGCCGTGACGAGGCTAATCAGATAATGAGCTTTTCTAAATTGACGATTCATTGCCGCAAGTAAATTGGTGATTTGAGAATAGCCTTCTTTAAAGGCTTGGGTTAAGATAAATCCCTGGCCAAGAGCTGGTCATGAGCCGCCACGAATAAGTCATGTGGTTCACACTGCCATCTCATACCTATCTTCCTGCCAAATTCTCTTAACTTTACACCGTAAGCTGATCTCTGTAGAAAAATTCTTGTTATGACCCACGGCCATGATTGACTATTTATGGTGATTTGTGTGCTGCGCGAATGAATGGGCATACAGGGCTATCTTCTAAATGAATCGATTCAACTCAATGGCTAATTAGGGTGGGCCAGTGTGCCGAGCCACAGTTATCTCTACCAGTGATAGTCAGAGTTACCCAGGCTTTGTATCAGGTACTGGTAGATCTACCACTCCACGCTTACCCCGACAAAGCTTAGCATTTGCGATTGCTTAATGATAAAGTAGTGGCTCAGCAACCCATCCTGACCGGTTTGGAGTGGTTAAAGGCTCAAGCGAAGGTAGATCCAGAAGCCGTTGTGACTGTATACTGCCTTGGGCATGGTTGGATTGGTGCGGCAAGTGGCCACTACTACCTCATTCCCACGATTTTGATTCCTATGACTGAGCCCAAAGACCGCATCCAGTACATGCAGTATTCGGAGCAAGGGATTTAAGAGCTAGACCAATAAATCCGCAGTGTATCTTCCGCTAATCTAGGGGGCTTTCCCGAAGATAAGTAGGCCGCTCTAAATAAACGTAGTTCTGTCATGTCGAGCCGAGCGGAGCGAAGTCGAGACATCTCGGTCGTTGGCAGAGTCCGAGATTCCTTCCTTCGGTCGGAATGACATCGTTTAATTACGACACTCTACTTATCGACCTCTACAACAAAATCCGTTAGTAATTACCTTGCCTAACTAATAAAGTTGTTGTAGATTAAACTCGAAAAACCTCGAAATTCCTTCCAAACAAGGCTTTCAGTCCTTATTGGCTGAAAGCTCCGAAAATATTTTTTGGCAAGGCTTTCAGCATTTTTGAATTGCATTTCACAACATGTCTCACATCCTTAAAAACTTGAATATCCTCACAGCTACAACTCAAAGTGAGTCTGGGTTTAAAAAATTGATGCTGTCAAGAAAAATGAATGATTGGCTGAATGACAATTCACAAAAACTTTATTCTTCTTATTATGAATACCATGCTTTATAAAAACTTTTAAAGTCTAGAAAATCAGAAATATTCCATAAACCTTTGTAGCAAGCTAAAGCTGGTTCCTGAGTGCCGATACTGATAAGTGCTCTCTTCTTCTGATCCTTTTCTGGCAGGGATTCTATACATCTCTTCAGTGAGGTTACTAAATTAGGGTATGACTCATTTGGGACTGAGGGTAGGAAATCATGAAGAACCAGCTCTAGGCACCATGCAGCTTTCTTCTGGTTTCTTTCGTCCTGAGTATCAGCTACAATATTGATTAATTTTTCAATAATTTCTAGCCGCTTCAAGTTTAAGCTTAACCCTATCACTGACAATCTTTCAGCCAGATCTTTTTCTAGAATTTCACGATTGGTTCGAAGATTTGAAGTGTCGATACCTGTATTTTGAATTCCTAATTTATATAAGCCTTCTGAAATTTCATGTCTGCGTGATTGGAGCCAATTATTCTGAGATAAGAACTGAATCATAGCAATAGCTTGTTCATTGTCAGGATCGAATTTGAGAATACTAAAGGAAGCGGATAAAGCTAACTATAGCTGAGGTGGAAGCAAAACAGTAGTTTTTTCTAGAAATTGTGGCTGTATAAAATTTTCAAGATTCTGTATTACTTTTTCCTTTTGTATTTCTGCATATCTTAGAGCTTGTGCAGCAGGAATTGCCAAAGTAGCATCTATTCCCTGACTATATAAAATTTGAATTAAACCATCTATAGCCATTACGTTCGTAGAATCAATTTCTAATAAACTACAAAGCGCATCACAGCGGGTATCTTTGAACTCGGTTGTTAGAGCCAAGTATTCTAAAGCGTTTACTACTCTAGAATCACTACATTTCAGTTCTCCTACTAATTTGGCTGCATCGTGTTGAAGGTGAACATTTTCACATCTCAAAAACACTGAAAATGTTTCGGCTAGCACTGAGCACGGTATTTCTTTAAGAAGGTTCCTGGCGGAATTAGCGGTGGGGTTATTAAATGTTTCTATTTGGCTGATCGACAGATTTAGAATCCAGTCAGTTACTTCTTGCTTTTTGCTAAAAGATTGAAACTCTACAAGGCTAGAGGCTGCTAATAGTTTGGCACGAAATCTATAAAAGTCTGGCTTGCCAAATCCATCGTCAAAATTCATCAATGCACCCAATAGTTCTTCTTTCAGTGAGTTGGAGATGTGTTGATTTCCTAGCCATAATAAAAATACTTCCCGCCATGGCTGTTCAAAGGCAAAATAACTGGCATCCGGTTGAAGAGGATTGCCAGGAATATGATTGAGAAAGAAATGCCAGTCATAAATCGCTAAGCTTGCAAAATACTCTTGAAATGTAGGATGGAAAAAGGCATAGACCGCCGTTCTTCTATTTTCTTCTTCTACTCCGATTTTATTAAGCCACCCTAAACTCAACGCAAGTTGAAAAAGCGAACCTTCCTCGTCAGGTTCACCTAAAAACTGACAGACAAAATCATGCCGTAGCCGAAACCGCGTTCCCTCCTGGCTGATCGCTTCCCGGCCAACTCCCCCAACGCCGCATTCAACCGCCGCCGCTGCGCTGCCATCGTCGGAAACCGCTCTCGCTTCCACTCATAAAAATCCGCCACAAACTGCTCATACAACCCCGCCTTCGTCTCCGGTAGCGTTCCCTCTCCCAAATACCAGTTGAAACACAACAGCGTCAGCCGCAACGGATTCTTCACCAAATCCCGCAGCCGTTCCTTCCCCGGTTGCCTCAACGCCCCACACAACCGTTCTGCCTGCCCCACCTGCGCCTCCGGCAGCGCCGCAAACCACTGCCCCACAAACTGCTCTACTTGTCCCGGATACGCAAACTCCAACGTCCGATAAACGTCAAACGTATCTAGCGCATGACGATCTCCATCCCATAGATTCAACCGACAAGTCAACACAATCCGCGCCTGCGTCAACAACCCCCCCAACCGCGCCTGCCGCTCCATCTCACCCAACGGATTACCCGCCACCACCGGCATTTCATCCACCCCATCCAGCAATAGCCACACATGCCCTGCCCGAAACTGTGCTGCCAACGCATCCTTCACCAGCGTTGAAGCCTCCGCCTGTCCCTGCTGCTGCACCATCGCTGGCAACCATTGCTCCAGTAAATAATCTTCCAGTGATCGCCCCTGCAAATCCGCCAAAGATACCCAAATTGAGATCGCCCCTGCAATTTTTTCAGACACCCAGCGGGCCATCTGCTGCAACAGTGTCGTCTTGCCCGCTCCCGGCTCCCCAATCACCGCAATCCGTCGTCCCCCACTCCGAGGACTCTGCCCCCGCCGCAACACCTGCTCCAGAAAGTCCTCATGCTCAAACTTCCGGGTAATCTCCGTTTCCTCATACAGCAACGAGCCTTGTTCCGGCGACACATCCTCCCTCCGCCGCGACACTTTCTTGCGTTCCACCAACCCCAGCGGCACATACACCTGCTCTGTCCGATAAGCGATGCCCTCGTTACGGGTGAGTGGATTTGAAGTCAACCGCTCAATCTGGTGCTCCAGGAGTATGCGGCTAACCTTTGGCCAGTCAATCTCAATTTTGGGCTTCAGAATTTCCTGGAGGAGAGATCTCAACATCTCAGCTCCATCTCCCTGGTAGTCACGTTCCCCAACTCTCAATCCATTTGCCTGAAACACAATGTTGAGAATGTGATTGCCATCGCCAGTAGTGATTGTGGCTCCATCTGCGCTTTGGTTGATGGCTACCGACTGCGAACCGGGAGCTACCGCCCCAAGCCGTAATTGTTGTAGCTGTAACCAGTCGGCGTCATCCGGATGACCATTGAGGATGCGATCTATTGAGGCAAGCAACTCTTCAGGAACAGACATGGCTTAGGATGGTAAACATACTTAGGAAGAAAACTGAAATACTTACCTCAGGAACTATGCACTGACATCTAGTATGGTAGAACTCTCTAAATAATGGCATTTGATTAAAGAAACCCTCTGTAAAGAAATCTGCCAGTAATCCCCCTGTAGAACCGGTTTATGGAGTCAAACGTTCAGCAGTCAGGTAAATATGGAATCAACCTGGGCGAAGGTCAAGGAGATATTCATATTGGCGATCGCATTTACCAGATCGACCAAGAAACCTTACGAAGCATCATCCGAGATGAACTGTGGACGAACGAATACAGCCGTGAAGCCGAAATCGTGAAGACCCTCCTCCGTGAAGAACTGCGCCTATTTCAGAAGGAGTACGGCACAACCGTTGGTTTAGGACTGAACGCATTATCTGACTTGCTGCACAATCCGGAGATTCGTGACTCCGTAATCACCTTCCGTGCTGACTTTCGAACTGCGCGTGAGAAGATTGCTATCGTGGCAAAACTCAAAGAACTCCATGATTTGCTCCACAATGTCGAGGTCGTTTGTTACGAACCGCTTGCGAAGGAGGCTAAACAATTTCCAGAAGATGAAATTGCCGTCGGAGATTGTGCTGTGTACCATATGCGCCTCCAAAACTACACCGTAAAAATCCAAGCTGTCTGCCAGCAAATCGACCACAGTGTCAGTACTGCTCAATGGCCTAGTGATTTACAAAGCGCTGAAAAAAGCTTAGGTGAGGCGATCGCTGCTTTAGATCCGCAGAGACTTAGGCACGCTATCTATCAACTAAAACGAATCATCGCGAGCCAACCCTCCCGGCTCAATACCCAACTGAATCAAGCTGCACGCGCCTTACGACTATCCAAATTGATTGAATCAATGTTCGTCATTCAACAGAAGCTCTTTGACCTGTGTCCAGAATCTGACAAAGTTCGCGATTTCGAATTGAGTATTGCTGCCCTGGCTGACTTGGCAAACCGCTTGGCTGTACTGGTTGTCAGTCACGACTATTGGCAAGCCATTGATATCGATCTGAGGCTGATTGAAACCACCATCGGCTACAGCTTCATGGAACTTGAAGTGGCTTGGCCTGATCTAAAAGCAAGAGTTAAACCCTTCTTTGATGAGCATCAAGATGACTGGACTACGTGGTTTCAAAGCCACACTCAAAATTTGGAATCGGCGATGAGGGAAGACAACCCGGCTAGAATCCGCAGTTGCTTCCATCTGTACCGTAGCCAAGCTTTAAATCGTTTCTATCGAGTGGACACCAATTTGAAGCTACTATTTGATGAACTCAGTAAAGTGGGTGAGCATTTAGCAGGTGTTTTGAACGCATTGAGCTAAACACTGGAGTTTATTACACTCTCTTGAGCCTCTCCAAGTTATGGTTGCCGAAAAAAAGTGCTTTCCCTCCCTTCTATCGTTGCGAGTAACCCATAGTGAGTTACTCAAACAGCATCAGGTTCGAGGCGATGAGCCCGAAACCCTGAAGTTGATTGAGTCTTTTATCACCAAGGGCAAGGCAACAGGGGCGATCATTGATAACGAAGAGGAACGCTGGCTCGCTCAAGGATTTCTTGACTACTGGTCGGCCATTCTGTACCGAGCGGGTCATGAGCCTCCAGAAGCAACGCTGAGTAATTTTGAGCCTCAGCTAGCTCCCAGCCCAGATGATAGTCAATGCCCCTATATCGGCTTAAAACCCTATCGGGAGGCAGAGAACGCCCTGTTTTGTGGTCGTAAATCTCTGGTCAGACAGTTGCTACAAACCTCTGATAGAGAGCGCTTGCTGCTAGTTACCGGCTCTTCGGGTGTTGGTAAAACATCAGTCGTTTTTGGAGGATTTCTGCCGAAACTCCGAGCACGCACACTACCCAATCGGCATTCCTGGCTCGACTATTCTTGGATGGCACCGGGTAGTCGCCCATTTGAGGCACTCGCTCGACTGCTATGCCCTAAGCGGGTAGACAAGGAGCCATTAGTCTCTCGTTTGACTCAGTATCTGCAGCAAGACCCGAGTCACTTAAGACAAGTTTTGGATCGGATAGGTCAAGGCAAACCTGCCGTTTTGGTGATCGACCAATTTGAAGAACTCTTGACCCTGTGTGATGACATCACCACTCGGCAGATTTTCGTTGATAGCTTGCTACAACTGATTCAGACCCCTGAGCCCCAATATACCGTCATCATCATTCTTCAGTCTGAATACGAGTCACGACTAGTCGAATTTCCTAAGTTGGCGTCAGCCTGTAAGTCGGTTCGTATCCCTGTAATGTCTCCAGGTGCTCTTGAATTACACACTATGATTACCAAGCCAGCCGATTTGGTAGGGCTGAAGTTTGAAGCGGGAGTCGTGGATGCCTTGGTGCAAGATATCCTGCGTGAACCCGAGTGCCTACCACTACTACAGGTGATTTTGGCCGGACTGTGGGAAAAGCGCGATCGCAACCGAATCACTTGGCAACATTATCGAGAGGTAGGACGTGGTCGTCATGCCCTGGTGCAGCAGGCTGAAAAGTGTTTTGCGGAACTATCCCTCGATGAGCAAGTGATCGCTCGACAGATCATGTTGGGGCTTGTGCAGTTGGGTAATGGAATGAACCTGGTTAAGCGGCGTATTCCTTGCCGGTTGCTTGCTGAAATTGCTATGGACGTTCAAGTAACAAGGCCTCTCCAGACTGGCAGTCGAGTTCAGAACATTGAGCATCCTGATATTGTGACCACAGCCACCAGCAATGAACCGGAGGGCAACCCTGAAATAGCACAGCAGCTCATGGACGCGTTGCTCACGTCATCCGAACCGCCCCCTGTCGTACAGCAGCGCTTTAAAGGGTTGCTGCACGAGAGAATAACAACGGACAGCGAGCGCCAGCCGCCGCTCTTTCCTTGGGAAACCGCTTTAGTAGAATATCCAATCGACCTTTCTGAAACGGTTCCACAGCCTTGGTTGACGCAATTGCGATCGCTGCGGCTTCCCACAGCTTTACCTGAACAAATTTTGTCTGAATTACTGGAACGCTGTCAGGAATTACTTTCAGAGTCACTCAAGCCTGGGGTCCAATTGGTAAAAGCTGTAGAAAGTTTGTTTCCTGCTCAGGCTCAGGCAATGAATCAGGTTGCCGGAGCTGTATTGGCGGCCAATGTACCAACCCGTGGAGCGACAACTCGAATAACAGACAGCTTAAAGGCAACTTTCCCAAAAGGGTATGAAGGAGCCAGCCCCCAGCAGCAAATGGCTTTAACCATGCTTGTCGCCAAAGACATCCTGGATAATCTGACCCTGACTCTGTCAACAGATAAGCCCTCTGTTCAACGTGAATGGCTAACGACGCAAGGAAAACTCCGTCTCAAAGCCATGCTTGTAGGGGGGAATCGGCTAAGGGTATTAGGACAGCTTCCCTCCGAAGGCTCAATTCGCATTCATGATGGTGACCAGGATGGGTTTGCTCAACGCGATTCGCCAGGGCTGCTTTTGGTTGAATTGAATCATTCTCAAGCCAATCAAAGCTATCCAATTGAGGTGACTTTAACTGACCTGGATAAGGCATCTCTTATATTTTCAGTTTCTGTTCTATCCAGTCAGTCTTAACTAGGATACATTTATGGATGCTGCTCAAATTAATCAAGTTATCGATAAATTAGTTGAGGCAAAGCTGGTTCGACTAACGCCCAGTGATACTCAAGGTGATGGGCAGGTTGAGCTAGTCCATGAGGCTCTCATCGACAACTGGCCGCGCTACCAAGGTTGGCTAGAGGCAGAGCAGCTAAATCGCTACAAGCGTTTACGCCTAGTGAGAGATGCTCAAGACTGGCAGGCCCAAGATCGCCCATCGGATTTATTGTGGCGAGGTCAGGTGCTGCAAGAGGCGAAGTCGTATCAAAATTTGAGTGTCATAGAAACTGAGTTTTTAGAAGCCAGTGAAAATGCTTTGAAAGCGGCAACCTTTCAAGAAGAAAACTTTTTAATCCGCTTGGAATTCCTGACAAAAGAACTCGAAGTGGCTAGAACAAATGAGAGGGCATTGCAGGAGGAATTGAACACAATTCAAGCTACCTCGAAGCTTCAAGAAGAGGCTCTGCAAGAAAGAATAAGCTCTTTCGAGTCCGATGCAAGGGGTCGAAAGTTAGTCTTGCAGAAAAGAGTCGATTCTCTAGAAACTTCGTTAAAGGCACAAGAAAAGACTCTGCAAGATAAAGTCAATTCTCACAAAGCAGCCTCTGCTGAGGTTTTACGCTACAAGCAAAAGTATCAAAGGTTCCTAATCATAACGGCATTTCTGGTTATTTCCACAGGTGCAGCTATCGCTTTCGCTGTGGTTCAAAGGCAAAACAGTTCCAGCCAAAGCGAGTCCATACTAAGGGATCTTACAGATCCCCCTCAGTCTGAGATTGCTAGATTGTAATTAGTGGATGAAACAGTAGCGACGGTGCGATCGCAGTCGGCTCCTATCATCCGATTCAAATATCTCTTCCTTCGCCTACAGGGGTGTTGTATTTACCAATTTGCAGCACGTACTGGATGATTTTCTATCCATCTTCCGTTTGCCGTCAACTTTTTAAAGACGCCCCATTTTGCTAAATTTGATTGAGGATTTGGTCTGTTATCAGCAGTAACTCGTGGGGTGTTGGCATGTTAAGCTAATTAAGTGTCAAGAAAGATTGACAAGGCAAGCTTAAAGGCTCTCCTAAATGATCATACAGTTGGCTATGGTCAAATTCGTGGGTTATGCTTGGTGCACATCAGCTTTTTTCGCTAGAAACAAAGATGCTGGATAAACAGGGTGGTACGCCTGAATCGACTGAGAAGCCTTTAGCCAGAAATGACCAGTCAACTCCACAGTCCCCATTCAACGCCAATCAATCTGTTTCACAGGATGGGAAGTTTAACACCGTTATTGGAGAGGGGACTGGTGTTCAGGTGGGCCATCGTTATTATGGTCCTACCGCCGCCGATATTCGCGCGATCGTTCAGACAGCTTTACAGGTACAGAGTTTTCCTACCGCTACTGAGCTAGCTGATCCAACCCTAGAGAATCTCCCTTTACCTACTCTTATTTTTGAACCTCAACTGGCAGATCATCTCAATATCCGCTTGGCTGCTCTGGATGAACTCCGTAAATTAGGACACCTCCCCCACAAACATTTAGCAGATTTTAATCAAGTCAGAGGAAAGGTCCTTCAGCTAATGGATGTGCAGCAGGAGTTGTCTGCACTTGCCGCTAAAGCCGATATTCTCCTCCAAGCTGGAGTAGATAATCTGACGGCAAAATTACAAGCTCTCGAAAGCAGCCAAGATAATAGCCTTCTAGAAGCTCGCTCTCAAGCGTGTCTTCAAGAACAAATCAAGCTACTCCAACAGTTTCGTGAGGAATTAGAAGATGGTAAAGTCGTAGCCCGCTGGCTAGATCGGAAGCGAGCTAATGGTTTAGCAAGGACCTTAGGACAATATACTTTACAGTACTATCCTGACATCCAAATTAGTGCGTCTCAAGGAAAAATAGATGCGTTTTATTTCACGCTAGATCAATTTTTGGAAAACCTTAGTCACTGCTTGACTTGGGGCCGGAAAAGCAGTTTGGAAAACCCAATTACTCCGATAGTTATTGAAGATGAACTCTATGTCTTTGCACTAGAATATTTAGGACTTAATCTTCTTCCAGAAAACTTACCTTCACATAGCGTCGTTCAGCTACAGGGATATATTGCTTATCTGGTTAAGCGTTTGCCTGACTACGAACATGTAGACATAGACTAGCTACAGAATTAGAAATTGCATTTATGCGGCTCTCGGATTAATTTGCTATCAAGAATTGCGCCTAAAATTTTGAAGATCTAAAGCGACTTTTTGCTTAATCTTAAAGAGCTTGTCGGCTTTTCCAGCAAGGTGTTGATGATCATTTTTTGCTTGATTAAAAGCATCATCTAAATCACAGTTATCTTCAAAAACCAGCTTTCTAAGTTGCTGCTCAAAATTCTCTTCGGGGGGCATGGCTCAAAAGGATAGGTATATTCAACGACCAATCCCCTTTACTGAACTCCAGACGATAAACCGGATAATTCCGTATTTAGTTTTCATGAAGAAATCCTGCTCCTCGACTATTGCGTCAGGGCAAATCACCGAGGAGGCAGGTTTCCTGCTCGGAGAAGCTAGACTGCTCAAACTTAGCCAAACCTAAAATTTAGCCCCAGAACCTCCTCAATTCGCGAGCTTGCTTTTCACGTAACTGGCGATCAGCTTCATCAGCCCGCTGTTCATAATCTTGCTGAGACTGATTAGCCGTACTACTGTCTTCGCATCCGTTTTCTTTAGATCTTTCCAAACCTGCTTTCAATCGTTCAAGTGGAGTCATGGATTGATTCCCTTCAATGGTTCATCACTGTTTAATGCCTGATGGAGCGCTCATCAGCGATCGGACAAAAAAGGATGCATCCAATTTTGTGTAGAGCCCTTAAACGAAACGTATCTAGTATAGTTCGCTTGTACTATACTAGCAGATGTTCCCATTGATTCGTAAAGTTGAGGTGTGGAAACGACTAAAGACATCAGCAATCGCCCATCTGGCAAAGCCTCTTGAAGCGGTCAAATCTCTCAGTATCAAGAGTTGCCCGTTCCTATGGTTGCCCTCGCTGCGCGATTGCTCAGGCTGATGACAGGATGAAGCCACTTGATTTGCTACGTGTACTACTAATCCGCTTGTTCAATGGCTTAGTTTGCTGATGGGGAAAGCCCCATCAGCTATGATTTGATTAAAGAGAATCTGGATGTTTTGGATCGACCATCCAAAACATCCTAAAAATTCAGTGAGGAGATAGTTTGGCTGTGGGGGTCAGCAATTCAACAATGGTCGCTCCTCGCTGCTGAGTAATCAAACTAGACGTCGTCGATTATCAATGAGCGATCGCCTGCAAGACATTATTCAACGCATTGCCTCAAGAGAATATTCTGAGGTGGATATTGTAGCGCTGCAGCAGGCTCTAGATAGAGAACACGATGGATCGAAGTTGGGCAAGTACAACGTCAATATTGGGGAAGGACAAAATATTCATATCGGCGATCGCACCTACGTTTCCTGGAGCGACGAAGCGATTCAGGCACTGATTCAAGCTATTCGCGCAGACCAGAGTGATACCAGCAAGGCAAACGCCCCGCGCCCACAAGAGCTGTGCCGCGATCGCCAAACGCTCGATCAATATCTGGATGGAGCTCTGAACCGCCTCAAGCAGCAGGGTTGCCTGGATATTCAGCAAAACGTGATGAGCGATAGCCAGTATTTCAACTACGTCGCTAGAATTTCAGACTTTGAGCTTCCGTTCGGCCCGCTGAGTACCCGAGGAGAGGCAATTTTCCTGTTTTCTGAGTTTGCTTCGCTTACCATGCCCATCCTGCAGCAGTTCTCGGGTGAATGTTTGCAGTGGGCGAGTGGGCAGGTAAACCCCAAAGCCGCTGGCCAAGCCTTGTACAACTTTAGAGTGCCAATGCATTTTTGCTTTGCGATCGCCCTGGTCGATCAACTCGATACTGAGACGAAAGCGGCGATTCAGACGACGAACCCAATTGACCGTCGAGTCGATATTCTCTGGTATGAGGTGCCGGTCGTTTACGGATTGAGCGATAATCAGCTGTATTACTACAGTGAGCCTGCCAATTTTTTCGACCACTTCAAGGGAGAGATTGCCTGGAAGCAAATACGCCCCGTGATTCAGCAACTGCTGTCGCCATCTTCTGACCAACCATAATCGGAGCCCGTGCCGCTTATGACTGATGACCTTTCCGACATCTTTGAGCACATTGCCTCCGGGGAATACTCTGAGGGAGATATCACAGCGTTGCAGCAAGCTCTAAAGGATGAAGAAGGGCGATCGCTGTTCCAGCTGGGCAAGTACAACATCACTATCGGCGAAGGCAAAGACATTCAGATTGGCGATCGCACTTTCGTCGAAATCAATGATGCAGCCGTGCAGGCGATCGTCGAGGCAATTCAGAGCGGTGCAGCTTCGAAGGCTCCAGCGCAGATTAACTTTCAGCCATATTTGCAGTCACTGGTTGATACTTACAAAGAGTGGTGGCGTTACTACACCCTGACCGATGCCACTGGAAAAATTCAGGAACCAGGGTTAGAGAGCCCCTCGCCCTTTGACTTCGGCTTGATGGTCCAGACTGTTCCTAGAGAAAAGGATTCGACTGCTTCGGAAGCGAACCGACGTCAGGAGCAGCAGGAGAAAATTGAGCGATTGCCTGTACTGGAAGGCATTCGCAAATATGCCGATGACCATGTGCTGCTGGTTGGACGCCCCGGCTCTGGTAAATCAACAGCGCTGATTCGGCTACTACTGGAAATGGCAACTCAGACTCTAGAACAGAGATCGGGCCAAATTCCCATTCTGGTAGAGCTGCGCTACTGGCAAACCTCAGTCATAGATCGCATCCAGGCATTTCTCCACAAACACGATCCGACTTTCTCTCTGGATGAGATTACCCTCTCGTCGCTACTACGCCAGGGGCATTTTTTACTCCTAGTGGATGGGTTGAATGAGTTGCCATCCGAAACGGCAAGAACTCAGCTGGCCAGCTTTCGGCAGGACCACTCCAGAATGCCCATGATCTTCACCACCCGAGATCTGGGCCTGGGGGGAGACCTGGGCATCAAGAAGAAACTGGAAATGCAGCCCCTGACCGAAGAGCAAATGAAGGTGTTTATTCGCGCCTATGTACCAGACCAGGCCGAGGTAATGCTGCGGCAACTCGACAATCGCCTGCGGGAGTTTGGCCAAACACCTTTGCTGCTGTGGATGCTCTGCGAGGTCTTTCAACAGTCGCCTAAGCATCAAATGCCATCTAATTTGGCAGGGATTGTTCAGGCATTTACCAGGATGTACGAAGACAGCAGTGTGCGAAAGCATGAGGTGGCGCTGCTGAAGGGGGACGTGAGGCCGCTCAGTGATCGCAGACTTTGGAAACCTGCCCTGCAAGCCATCGCCTCCGTCATGATGCAGGGAGAAACCCAGGTTGATTTTCGTGTGGCGCTCCCTAGGAATGAAGCAGAACAGGAACTCAGCAGAATTTTTCCCACGGAGAAATTCCCGGTTCGAGATATTTTAGATGACTTACTCAAGTACCATCTGCTGCAAAATCGCAGTGCTGATAAAATCGAGTTTGGCCACCAGCTTATTCAGGAATATTACGCAGCGGAATACTTGCTAAGGCTGTTGCTAGATCTTAGTGATGACCAACTAAAGCAAGACTATCTTAATCTATTGAAATGGACTGAACCGATTGCTCTAATGCTGGCACTGATCAGTGAGGAAGACCAGGCACTGCGAGTGGTCAAGCTAGCCATGAATGACGTGGATTTGATTTTAGGAGCGAAATTGGCGGGTAAAGTAAAGCCAGAATTGCAGCGGAAGACTATTGATTGGATTAATGCCTTAAACATTTCATTAATACTTAAATGCCAATGCTGAGGATTTAGCTCCTCCGATATAGCAATACCACAATTGCTCAAATCATTAAAAGATGATGATCATGAAATCGCTGAGAGTGCAACTAAAGCATTAATAAAAATAGGCAGCAAAAAAGCTATTGCAGAATTGCTAAAGATATTTTTTTCTATATGTCTTTTAACCGATTTATATGTGATTTTGCAGCACAGGCTCTAGCTGGAATTGGTGGTGAAGAAGCTATTCAAGCATTGCAACATGTCTCTCAAACTGCATCCACAGCTACCCGTCTAGGTTTTTATGTTAAACAAAGTGCAACTCGTGCACTAGAACAACAATTAAGAGATAGCTCAACTGCCCCTAAGAATCAATATTTTCAACTCCGCGAGACAGTAGAATTTGAGACAGCATCACGAGAATTAGAGAAACTTGGAATTGAATTGTCAATACCAAAACTGGTCGAGGCTCTTGAGCACTATAACTATACAATCTCCAGCAATGCAAACTCAGTGCTTAAGTTTGTCGGAAAACCTTCGCTTTTATCTGATCTTTGGTCATTTTGTTGTCATAAGCCAAGCGACAAGCTGTGGCAAATAATAACTACTATTCAAAACCGCTGCAATTTCTACAACTACGAAATCTTTCAAAGTATCATCCCCCAAGGCTCAACGATCTCCCTCTACTTCTCCTACGCCCCAGCCGACGAAGTTCTACAAGCTCAACTCGCTAATCACCTCACCCTACTCGAACGCCAAGGCGTCATTACCAGTTGGAGCCAACGCCAAACTCTCCCTGGCGACGATCGCGACCAAATCGTTAATCAGCAACTCAACACTGCCGATATTATTCTGCTGCTAATCAGCGCTAACTCCCTAGCCGACGACACCTGCTACGACCTCGAAATTCAACGGGCCATTGAACGATACCAGGCAGGAAAGGCTCGTGTCATTCCTATTTTGCTGCGTCCTGTAGATTGGGCTGGTTTACCCTTTAGTCAGCTTGAGGTTTTGCCCAAAAACCATCAGCCCGTCACCACATGGGCCAACCCAGACGCAGCATTTCAAGAAATTGCAGAGGGCATTCGAGCAATCGCACTTGATTGGCGACAGAGGCATTCAAGTTTCTCGTAAATTCCAAACGTTACGAGGAATCATCCACTGGCTGAAATCGGTGGTGTCCTACGGCAATTCCTGCTCCGGTAGCATCCTAACTTAATTTTTAAGCAAAATTGAACTTGAAACGACTTCCAAGCTGATTAGGGCAAGGTGTTGATGACTTCTGTCGCCGAAGTGCTCTCACAACTGCGGTTCTACGTTCACTGTGGGGCCTACAGCGAAGTGACCAACTACGTGGATGAGCTGCCCCCTGCGGTTAAACAGGCTCCTTTAGTTGCTCTGGATCTGTCGCGGGCTTTTCTACGCCAGGGGCGTCCCATTGATGCTGAAGCGGTTCTAACTTCCGCAAATTCGGCAGCAGCAACTCCAGGAGAACAGCTGATCTTAGCCCTGAAAAAAGCATCTCTGAGCATTTATCGGCAGATGGCGATTCAGGCCGCACTGCAAGCGGCTCAGACAGCATTTTCCGCAGCAGAAACGCAGTCCATTGACCCGGCTGATCGCGCCGAAGCCGATCGCGTCCATACCCGAATTCTGCTTTCCGCCGCCACCTACTTTGAGATCTCCAAAGAGCAAGGCCATCTGGCAGGGGATTGGCTGCCTGCGATCGCCAGTGTCTTAACCGACCGATCAGTCGGGTGTCCTTTGCATAATCTGCTGCCCCGCTACCGCGTTCATAATGGCATCCGGATTTTGCCCTGAGAGAAACACCCGAATCCCTGCTTTGGCACCGTTGGCGCAGAGCTATACAATCAGTCAGGCTAAGCAGCCGTAGCTCATGCCCCAAAGGTAGCAAGGTTAGCCAATTGAGACGGCCAGCTCAGCTCGTTGGCTTAGCTGGCCTTTGCGCTCACAATATCAAGTTTTCGCATTTGAAGAACCCCGGTCGCCATTCCTTGGGCAGCCGTGTTGGCTAGGGTTTGCCAGTCATCCTGGGTCAAAATGTCGCCTAGCATCGCGATCGCCTCTAAGCCCCCCGATTGTTGGTCAGAAGCCAGATTTTGTTCTGGATCAGCGAGTAGCTTCTTGGCCCAGGCCTGCTGTTCTGGGCTGAGGTGCTGAAGACGGTGGCGAATGAGCCGACGCGCTTCTGTGTAAGTGGTCTCAAAACTTAGGCCCAGCTGCCACGATTCCATCCAGGTGCGAAGTGCTGAGAACAGAGTAGATTGCAGCTTGACCATCTGAAGCTGCTCTATCGTAGGTGCGTCCAGGCGAGCGGCATACTCTCGCAAGGCCAAACCAGCCTCAACCCTACCACCACAATCCGCTTCAGCCTGAGCCGATTCCTTCAACCAGTCTTCGCTAGCGCATAGATCCATCAGGTTGCCGGTCTGTGCGAATTGTTCTGCTAGTCTGCGCTCATCCATAGGAAGCATTTGAGTATTGAACCGTTCATTGCCGCATCGAGCCGTACTCGAAGTATACCAAGCCCTCTTTTTCCGGGTCAGCTCCATAGTCCGGCATTTGCAGGCGTTGGTAAAACGCTTCTGATTCGGGCAGGGCATGGAGTCCGACTCGGCCTCCGTATCCCAGTTCCAGGCTACGTTGGCGGGCAAATAACAAAAGCGATCGCCCTACGCCCTGGAAAAAAGGCGGCTGCTCCAGACTACTCCGATTCCAAGGGGCAGAGGCCAGGGCTTCTACATAGACCAGACGGGAGGATGGCTGCACCTGCGATCGGTGCCATTGGGTTTCGAGAAACATGAGCCCCTGGGTCAGTTCCTCGGCTTCCAGCGCATAGGCCTCATAGCGGCCCTCCTGTTCTGACTGGCGGCGCTTATAGTCCCATATCCACCCTGCATCGGGCTGGTCTGTCACATCCAGGATTCCTTGCCAGGTGGATTGAAAGTCATCCTCGTGGCGCTGCTGCATGGTGCAAATCAGCCCGCTGACGACTTGCCCCTGGCCACTGAGGATCTGTACGGGACGCTGAATCATCAATCACAGGGTTCCACAATTCCCCATCATCATAGAGTCCCCTGGCTGAAGCGCTGTGATGGCCGAAAGCTTACAACGTCAAGAAAAGTTAACGTCCAGGAATATCTATCAAGGACTTGAATCCAATAGAGAATTACCTATTGAGCATCATTTCAAGGCCTCCCAGTCCTTGACGTACTGATCTTTCGTTAGATCAAATTTAGTTCAGTAAATTTTTCTGCTCGTGAAAGCCTTATAAATCAAGATTTTCGGGCTTTGAGTTACTGCCTTACAAGCATGAGCTCGAACTCAGTATGACCTCCCTAGCCAATCCAAGCTGGGTAAGCAGCCATCCTCCATCAGAGGATAGTCGGCCACAAAAACTAGTTCATATTTAGTTCACGCTTTTTGCCGATGGCTGAAACCTATGGGCGATACTGGACTCGAACCAGTGACATCCTGCTTGTAAGGCAGGCGCTCTACCAACTGAGCTAATCGCCCGTGCTGCATTTGCAATTTTACATTCTAGCAGAGGATAGGGGCGTTTCAACCGTTTTTGTAAAACCTGGTCGATTGGGTGGGGTCACACCGCATGGACTAGAACTGGACTATCCCGTTGCCCCCTGTGACCCCACCTACTACCCGAGTCAAAGTCACCCTAAGGCTAGAGACCAAGGCAGCTCTGGAGCTCGTCGCTACCAGGCATGGGGTCAGTTTAAGCGAGCTGTTGTCTACAGCCGCAGAGGAAAGATACTTAGTCTCTCAAAAGCCAGCCGAATCGTTAGACATCGTAATAGACTGGCTGACCCGGATAGAAGAGAAACTGGCTTCCCTAAGTGCTACACCTGGGCCTGTTTCTCCATCCCCCAACCCACCAGCATCCCCCCAACCGCCTGACAAGCCTCAGAAGAAGCGGTGGGGCCCCAGGCTTGGAGTCACAGGTTGTGCTAAGTCTGAGCCAACCTTGGACACGCCAAAACCCAGTGTGATGACCAGTCCCCTTCAAGGGATCGAGAAAGAACTACCCGTCCATATCGATCATCTAATCGATCGTTGGGGCGGCGATAAGGCTTCAAAAGCTAGGCTCTGCCAGCTGGGCGGGCGTAAAGGCCATCTCTTCAAAGGCTCTATCACCCACGCTCAAACCGTTGAAGCTGTTACGAAAGATCTTGACCCAGAAGGTTTGCCTTGGTTTCCCACCAGCCAGGACAGAGACTTTTGGGTTCAGATGGACAGCTCAACGTTCGTGAAAACCATCCTAACGAAGCCATGACGAAATATACGATCAACTACGAATGCTGCAAAGAAGATTTCACATCTACTCGTAAGAAAATGACAGCCTGTGACGCATGCCTTCAAACCATTGCTCAGAGAAGGCAAGAACGTTTGGACTACCATTACAAACGTTTGGACTACCATAAGGAAATACACCAAAAGCCAATAGAAGAAATAGCGAATCGCCTGCGTGTACAACCCAGCCAAGCACGAGGACTCTTTGACCTAATGGAATTAACTGTCCCAGATGAAGACTTTTGGACAGGACTCCACGGTCAGTCCTGCCCAATTAAGCCAGAAAATTTGTCGTACGATACCGACTCCTCAGAAGTTTGAGTGCTTTACGCCCCTCGCCAATGACACGAGAGCGCGTCTCTTCTTCAACAGCCGCGAGGGGCAATATCAATCGTCCTAAAAAGCTCTGATGAACTTATTTAGGACGATTGATGGCTGCACGATTGGAGTAGGTGCGCCGCCGCCCTGGTTGCTAACTGTGATCGCTGGAGAAGTGCTTTGAGTTGTGATTCCCGTGGTACGAGAAGAGATAGAAAGTCCTGTCCCAGATAGTCCAATAGAGCCATTAACTGTCGCAGGGTTTAAGGAAACACCTGTGGTGGTAGATAGGATAAATGCCGTCTGTACAGGAAGGTTAAAGTTAAACTCGGTTTGGATTACCGACTGACCGGGGCCTGGGCCACCTCCAGCATTACTACGCGCAGGGTGACTGTGTCCAGGGTCATTAACCCCGTGGTTGTGGGGAGACTGACTAAAGGCGTGAGCATGCCCAGGGTCACTGATCGGGTGAGTATGTCCAGGGTCATTGACCTCGTGGCTATGCGCTGTCTGACTAGCATTGTGCCCGTGAGGAGGCATCTGAGCGACCGTAAGGGTGACGGTTTCAGCGCCCGTCTTAGTACCTAAAGAACGGTTGGTTAAAACGCCATCAGTGCCTGCTCCAATCGTTACTCGTTGACGACAATCAGGAACTCGAAACGTTCCTAGAGGGTCGCCAATATTGTTGTAAATAGTACCAATTGCCGCGTGAAGAAGAGGGTAAGCCGCAACAGCATAGCTTGTACCATCACACAGCAACCAGCCTGATTCAGGGACACTGCGCGCGCTTTCTTTGATATCCCCAATGGAGAAGATAGACGTTGCTGAAATGTTGACAGGACTGACGATTTCAACGGATTGATATCGTAAATCGGCTAGGGTAGTAATCGCTCCAGCAAAGGTTTCAAAGTATGCCAGAGGTACACAAAGCTGCGGGAAGTTAGTCCCTTGAACAACCGCGCCAGAATCGTTAATAAAGATTCGGCCTGAGGTGTTATCAGGTAGGGTAATAGACCCAGCGCTGATTGCGACTGAGTTACCGTTGGTTAGTAGTGCTACCGCAGAAGTATAGGATACGCTCAGTCCTGAGACTTCGGTAATCTTAATTCGATTCTTCCAGTCATAGAACTGGGCTTTTATCTGGTCGGGTTCATCGTCTAACCATTCATCGATTACCTTGGGGCCATGTCCATATTCGTCTTCACCCGTCATCTGGGGAAACCCAGCAGCGTTTGCCAGGGAATCTTGCCAGACATCCCCTGTATTTAAAGTAGGCCGAGCCATCTGTTGTTTGTCCTAAAAGAAATTAATGTTGTAAGAGGGCCTACGCCGTCTCGGTGTACTCAAGCGTAAGAGAAGCTGTTAAAGCATCTGCATCAACCGCAGGCACAGCTTCTATGTACATGCCTAGAATTGTGTCGGGCTGTGAGGAGGTATAAACCTGATGCTTAAACAAGCGATCGTTCACTTCCGAATCGAGCGGGGTTGACCCTACGGTTAGCTGAACGTCTATCCCACTACTGTTGATAATGCCAGCGCGAAAAGTCCAATCGGCGTAGCCTGATAGACCTAGAATTCGTAGCCCTCTAATTAGAACTCCTGAGGTGAAGGGTTTGTTGATAAACCACTTGGTACTAGTAGTGATACCTTCAGCTTGAACATTAAAGAGCTGAGCGGGCCTAATCCTTACAATCAGTTCAGCATCGCTGGCAATGAGTTTCGCTACCCGCAGCGCGCTTGTGTCGAGGTTCGCGTTGTTAATCCCAGTAGGAACTAAGCTTGCGAACTCGACAGTACCAACGTTTGGAACGATGGCGAAGAAGTCAATGATTGGGACATCTTCGCCATCAATCGTGAACTTGAATTGATAGGGAACGTTGTAGCTTTCGCTCTCGGGCAAGTCGATGTCAACTTCACCAGCTGTGATATCAAACGCCACTTCGACCGGCAGATAGATGCTATCGGGAATGGTCGAGTCATCAGTGATGTTATAGACCAACCGCGCGGTCAAAGACCCAGCGAGGCCTGCCCCAGCTGAGTCAGCTAGGGTTCCTAAGATATTAGTCATTCTGGCCTACGCCCTGTAAGAAAGTTAGCTGGTTTGAATCGAAGTTATTGCGGTCGAGCACATCAACTAATTCACCGAGAATGTCTATATTAGTATCCTCGGTGAATATGAGGTTCAGCGCTGCGTAGAGCATCCAAGGTTCTCGATGTCGGTTATTTACCACTGCCAAGAGATAAGCAAAATGATTGGGTGTAGCATTCGCTAACATCCAAGGCATCAACACAGGGCCAAGGTTCACATCTTGAATAAGCTGCAACCAATCGGGTTGATTAGGGTCTACAACGATAGGAGCTTCTTCGTCAGGAGGTTCTAGACCTAAAGCCTGTTCATAAACATCAATTTTGCCGTAGAGGCTCATGATGCTTTGTCTACCCTCAGGAGGAGCAGATTGACTATGAGTTACAGCGTCGATCACGTAATGGATCTGATTAGTCTGAACCTCAACAAATCCCTCAAGGATTTCAAAGTCAGGCTCTACCGCTTTAAGCTGTTCTAAAGTTAATGTCAACTCCCGATTTCCGTTATTTAGATAGACTGAACTTGTTGTAATAATTACCTGCTTCATTAGCTACGCTCTCCCATAAACCACAACTCGAAATAAGCTTTCCAAGGTTGCATGTTGTTGTGTGGTGCTCCACTCCCACTGTTTTGAATAGATACGCCTGTGAAAGCACCGTTAATGGCGTAGTTTTGAGGGCCAAGGAAGGAACCATTTCGCTCGATAGTTTGAGTATCTGTTCCTGTTCCGGGGTCTGTTCTGGAAACGGTCATTGAGTGAACGTGCCCAGGGTCATTGACTCCGTGAACGTGAGCACCATTCTCATTAGCGTCTAATGAGTGAGTTTCAGCACCACCTCTAGTACCAATAAATCTCCCAGTAAGACCTGAGCCAGCACCAGCCGCAATAATGTCTCTACCCCGCATATCAGGGATAGTGATTCTCTTGTTAGCCGCCCAATCAGCAGCAGCACTAGCGCCAGCAGTTGAAGCACTGCCAGTAGAAGTCAAGATTGACCAACCACTAATAGCAACGTTGGCCCATAGCGCTAGGAAGAGTTTTTCTGCTAGAGCGTTAGCGTAAGTTGCTCCACTCGAAGCATTACCAATAGTTAGACCGATTGGGCCTAACCAATACCAGCCGCTCGAATCCTGCCAAACTCCATTAGTTAGAGTTACTGCATAAGGAAGGTGAATAACACTACCCACGGGTTGAGGGAGGATGTTTAGAGCAGAAGTTTGAGGTTCCCAGCGACTATTCGCAGATGAGTAAATTAGAACTTGACCATCAGTAGGAGTAGCCGCCTGAATGTTTGTCCCTTGAAGTTTGTCAGCATTCCACTGAGCTGTAGTATTACCAACTTGAGCTGGGGTGACGGTGTGAGGGTTATTAGTTAGAGCTGCGTGAGTGTCGAGATTGGATTGAACTAAATCAACGTTCTCCTTTCGAGCCGCATTAGCGTTTCCACTAGGAGTAGGAACAGTCACCTGGCCAGTGACAGCAAGAGTGCCGCCGACCGTAGTATTTCCAGTGACCCCTAAGGTTCCGCCAACAGTAGCGTTACCAGTTACGCCAACAGAGGCAAGGGTAGAAGCTCCTGTAACGCCTAGAGTGCCACCGATGGTAGCGTTGCCCGTTACGGCTAGGGTCGAAGAGAGAGTGACCGCCTGAGCCACGCTGAGAGTACCAGACAGCGCGATCGCACGATTGGATCGAGTGATGGTAAGAGCAGCAGTCTTGGTAGTGCCGTCATCGTTGATTGAGCTGATTACGAAGTTGGAACCAGCGTTAGAACCTGATTCAGCAGTGTTGTTTTTCTCGATAGTCCAGCGATCGCTAGTGCCAGAAGCGAGGCGTAGTTCAGCAGCAGTACCAGCAGCCTTGGTAACCCTAGGCCCGTCAGTGAATGTCTTAACACCCGCTACGCTCTGGTCGGTTCCAGTATTCACATAATCGCCAAGGGCGGTGAGAATCTCGGTTCTCAATTCCTCAACGTCTTCTACAGCTTCCTCTGCCACGGACGCGAAGATGTCGCCAAGATTGGTCTTTCGAACAGCCCCACCTTGGCTGATAGCTAGTTCGTCTGAATCGTTAATCGTAGTTGCAGGGTCAAGGTCGCCAACTTGGCGCAAGATGACCTCGTCGCGGCTCAAAATGAAATCGGTCATGGATAGTCCTAAAGTTGAAATGCTTCGCCAGCGGCGGTGTTGGGTGAGAGTAGGGTGATTTGGTCGTTATCGGTGAACCCTAGGACTTCAAAAGTCCTGAAGAATTCGCTGCTGAAGACGACCGTTTTCGTACACCAGCAAGGGCCGAACAGCGTGTCCAGTCTGCGGGTTAGTGTCTCTTTAGGTGTTTTGTAATAGTCGTTGGGCAGCAGAATGGTGTAGTCCCAGGCGACGACGCCTAACTCGTCCCCAACTTCGTCCACGCCAATGATGAAGCTGGTGCCCTCTTGGATAATGTGCTTGATGTCAAAGGCGTTGAGAACAAAGCTCAGAGCTTGTGAGGTTCCTTTCAGTGGCCAGATAAGGCTGAAGCTAGCGTTCAGCAGCGTGCGCTTGGCTTGGGTTGCCCAGGTCTTATCCCAGTAGGGCCCAGTGAACCCGCACAGCCCAGCGATGTAGTCGAGCCATTCCTCATCACATTCGAGAGGGTTTAGCTGCCGCCCTAGGTCATCAACCTTGTCGCGTATTTCAATGAACAGGTCGTCTGCCGGGCGTGTGAGCCAATCAGCAACAGGGTTTTCAGAGTAGCCGCCATTTACACCAGGGGTTAGACCATAGGCTGGTCTCGCCTGCTCGTACCAGCGCTCATAGACGGGATTAGAGGTCATCACCAAGTCCGCGAACGAGTTCAAAGAGGTTGCCTGATTCGTCAGCTAGAGAAAGACTCATAGCTAAAGGCACCGGCATGCTGTACGGCTCCGGCATGTCTAGATTGTTTGGAGTGTCGTTCAGTAGGATGTAGTCGATCAACTTGACGCCAGCGACGAACCGCAGCTGGTGCCGAACCTCTTCGATAAACAAAGTTTCCCCAGGCGTTTGGATGCTGGGTTCCAGGTAGCTTTGGAAGGCTTCCCACAGACTGTCAGCGACCTCATCAGCCGTGATGTCGTTGGATATCTTGGCGTAAACACTTACGGTGACTTCCTCAACATCCATCGAAGAAACGTGGAGGGTAGTCCCCAACAGAATTCTGTCGGCTAGCCCATTGCGAACGCTGTTTAAGACTGCGATGTTGGCAGGCTCTCCACCAGGGGCTAGGCAGAAGATATGAATCGCGCCAGGTGTAGTGGTTACCTTGTCGCCGCCTAGGAGCCCAATGGTTTTAGCTTTAGACCCAGCACCCATCAGCCGCTCTGCTTCTTCGTTGAAGTCAAACTCTGAGACCAGGTTCTGAGTTCTGATTTCTCGCATGCCCCGGTTGATGGCATCCTCGATAGGTTCAGCCTCAGCACCACCTTGGGCAGGCTCAACATTAATGACGCTGCCTAAAAACGCCAGCGGCTGGGTGATTCGATTAAGGCTATAGGCGGGCACGTTGAAGTCTCCACCCAATGCCTCAGCTTCAGCATCTACGGTTCCAGACAAGTTGCCAGGCGGGATGACCAAGATGCTCTTGGTGAAGAACTTCTTGCTTGAGCCCGAGGTAACGACTTCAAAGCCAGCAGGGATTGTGTAAGGAGTGCTCCTGGGTGCGGTGAGAGTGAAGGTCAGGCTAGCGGTAGCTTTAGCGCCCAAGCTTCTCTCAACTCCAGCTAGGCTGAGGAACTGAACGATGAGAGCTAGAGGCAACTTGTTGCAGCGGAATAGGAACTCTGCGGCTGCAAACGCTTGGGCCCTTAGTAAAACACCAAGAGGTTCTCCAGCGCTACGGTCATTGAGAATGCCATTACTCAAGAAGGCGACTAAGTCAAAAGCCTTGGCGTAGATTTCCTCCTCACTGCGGTCGTCTATAGCGGGAATGAATAAGTCGAGGGATTCAGTTTCTACAGTCATGTCTACCTTAAAAAGTTGAGGAGGAAATCTTCTTGTTGCTCGCCGCGATAGGCATAGGCGATTCGAATCACCGCTCCCCCGTCATCAGCTATCTCGCTCGTGGTTGCGAACTCTGCTTCAGGAATTTCCTGTACGAGCTTCTGCTGGATGGAGAAGGCGTAGGTCGTCCAGTCGAACTGTGAACTGAAGAGAGGGCTCTCTGTCCCATAGCGAGGTCTCATGGGATTTTCCAACGGCAGCGTGTCGAGTAGTGAATCAATGCGAGACTTTACCCAATCAGCTTCAGTAACAATTTTGAGGTTGCCTGTCTCCTCGTCCACGGCGAGTGGATAAGCTAGGCCAGTAGTCATAATGAAAAACCAAAGAGGGCGAAAAGATTTTTATAGGTATTTATACCTAAATAATAACCACCCAATAACTATTCCCATACTTATAGGAATACTTATGGGAATAGTTATTGGGTGGTAACGATTTTTGCAGTGGAATTTAGGGTCAAAAATAATAATCACCCAATACTTATTCCTATAGTTATTGGAATACTTATAGGTATAGTTATTAGGTGGTTATTTTTTAGGTAATATTACTTACTGTCCAGAGCTTACGATAGTGTCACCATCAGAGTCCACACCGCCCACAACTGTGATGTCTTTACCGTTAATGCTGGCGCTGCCTGTGATGGTTACGTCACCATTAATTGAGATGCTGTCTCCGGTAATGGTGATGTCCCCGCCGCTGCTGATGGATATTGTTGAACCACCCGCAGTAATGGTGATTGAACCCGCATCGAGTGAATAGGATTCTCCAACGGTTGTCTCAGACGCTGCGGCAATGTTGAGCTGATGCTTGCCCTCGATGTCGTAGCGGTAATCCAGCTGAGGATTATCTTTTTCGAACGGTGGGTTAATATCGTTCACGCATGGAAGATACCAGCCGTTGGTGTCGATGCCGTCGCTAGAGAAAACCAGAACGGTCTGACCTACCTTGGGCAATGGCTCATCCAACTTGAAGGTGGTGCTGAGGCGGCGAATCCAGTGAGTCTCCAGCGATGGGTTGGCTGGGTTAACAACTTTGATTCGCCTGCGCCCCAGCTCGTCTTCGTTGTTGGAGACTATAGCCAGGTAGGCGAATGGATTACGGTCACGTAGGTCGAGAGCGATGCCAGAGGCTTTCTCGGCTTGGCTCAGTAGGGATAGAAGATCCATTGGATTAACCGATATAGCGCTGCGGATCGACTCTCGTTCCGTTCAGTCGAGTTTCAAAGTGCAAGTGAGGGCCAGTGGATGAACCACTGTTCCCAGACTTAGCGATGACCTGGCCTTGGCGAACGGTAGCGCCGGGAGAGACAAAAATATTGTCTCCATCGAGGTGGGCGTAGTAGGTTTTGATTCCACCAGCGTGAGCGATGACGACATTGTTACCAAAGCCTCCACCGCAGCCACTGCCGCGATATCCGTTGAGGGGGCAGCTGGTTGTAACCGACTCGACCGTCCCAGCTGCTGCTGCCCAGATGTTTGTACCGATGGGACAGGCGAAGTCCACACCACCATGAAGCCTTCCCCATCGCTGGCCAAAGGGAGAGTTGATGGGTTGGGATACTGGTCTGATGAATCCTCCTGAGTTTGAGTTAGGAGCATCCCCACCAGGAGGAGCATTAGCACCAGCTGCTGTCTCTGTAGGTTCAGGGGTCGGGTACTTGTTCTTCAGTGGGGTATAGAGTTTTCCACTGGTAATAAAACCAGAGTCAGCCCCAAGCGTATGGGTTACAGACTCATGCACCCAGATTCGATTGAGGAACCCGCCGAGCTTCTCAGTTCGGATAGGGTCATCAGGCGTCAGGATAAGAATCTCTGGGGTACTGGGAGCCGAATAGGTCGCCTCAATCCCTTTGACCCGCTGCTCGTTAGCTATCCGCTGCCCGTCTTCGAGGTCAGTAACACCCGTGGTTAGAGGGCGATTACTATCAACGTTGGAGCCGGTGGTGGATTCGGTTTCGTCTGCACCTTTGGCGTCAGTTGTCTCAGCGGTCTTCTCTTCGATCAACCCAGTATCCGGGTTGAGCTCGAACTTCTTGACCCCAGTAGAGTTTTGTTCGCCAGGTTCAGCAGAGCGAGCTGAACCGCCAGCCGACTGGGCTTGATGGCTCACGCTGAAGTTATTCAGGTTCTTGCCGATGGTCAGGGTGTAGATGTTGTCGTTGCCCTGCTCTAAGGTCTCAGACCTGGCTTTAATCTCCAGGGTGTTGTTTCCAACGTTCTTGATGATGAGGCCAACCCGTTCACATTCCTGCAATAGGAACTGATAGTCGGTTAAGGCTTTTTGACTGATGTAGACGTAGCGCGGGCCCTCGACCTGCATGTCCACTCTTAGGCCATAGTTAGCCGCAATCTTCTCAGCGAGCTGCTTGAGGGAGATATTGGTATAGGCACTATTCTTGGGAGCCTGATGCATCACCCAAGCCGCCGCCGCACCCGTGAACTCTAGGGTTGATTGGTCGTAGAGGCTGTAGCTCAAGCCGGTGTGGATGAAGCTGTAGGCCACCAGAGGCTTTCCATCGAACCCGAGATAGAGGGTGATTTGCTGACCGGCTAGAGTTTCGCTTCGCCCTGGTACGTCAGGGTTTCGCTTAGCGGTTGATTGAGTAGCAGCTTCTTGGCCTGTAGCAGCCTCCTCTTCAGGGGTGGATGTAGTGCCTTGGTAGTTGACATCCATCGCGTTGAGCAGGGCGATCGCCTCGTCTTCCCAAGCGTTATAGGCATCAGGGAAAGCGCTTCGTTGTACCCTCTGTGCGGCCTGGCCTTTAGTAAACTCCTGCTGACGCTTCGGGTAATCAAAGAGCCCTTTGTTGGTTCCAGCTCCTCTGAGAAAAGCGCCCGTTGAGTAGGAAGGATTAGTAATTTCTGCGTAGCTGCCCCAGGCTTGGGAGGGTCTTTGCTGGAAAAGCCCGGCAGAGTCTCTATCGCCGCCCCTTAGGTTTCTGAGGCTAGATTCCTGAAGTGCCGTCATCAGGGCTACTTCTAAGTCCCATCGGGTAGCGCCTAAGCTGGCCCCGACACTAGCGATCGTGTAGGCATTGCCGACTTGTTCAGCTGTGAGGGTAGAGCTCCCATATGACCCTGCCGCTGGTGCTGAGCCAGAGATAGCAGGCGATGCTGAGGTCTCTGGTTCAGCTCCAGCAGCTGCGGTCTGACCAGGCTCCTCTACAGGCTCAAGCCCCTCAATTTCTTTGATGTAGGCAAGGAACGCATCTGTTACTTTGCGGTCTTCGTCGTAGATGCTGAAAGTACAGCCTGACAGGCCTTTACCTTCGCTAAGGGTTACAGAGACTGCACGCAGTTTCCCATCGCCCCAGGAGAACGTCTGGCTCTCATCCCCCATACCTACTTCAATTCGGGCATACGGTTGGAACATTGTTTACAAGAGCCATTCGATGAGTTGTTGCGGGCTCAGAGAAGCAGGCCCGCGGATGGCGCTGAGGTCTAAGCTTTGGGTGTTTATCTGGGACAATGCCGATGCGATCGCGCTAGAAGCTCTGGACTGAATTTCTTCAACGCTAGGAACCTCGATAGTTTGTCCAGCAAGGCTTTCAGGGTTGAAGATGTCTAAATTATTTAGTTCAGCCAGCTCTCTGAAGTAGGAGGTATCTCCATACAAAGAACCAGCTAGAGAGGATAAGCTCTGACCGGGTCGGATTTCTTGAATTGTCACGTTAGCTCCTCAGAAGCTCTGAATTAGGTGCCCACTGCCGACCGTCCCAGGTGCCTACAGTCCCAAGGACAGCGTTGTTAGCATCAGTAATCTGAACCGTACCGTTGTCGCTGGTTAGGAACTTAAAGGCTCTGGAACGCACTCGTTGCTGGATGTCTGGTCTCAAGCGGTTGATGTTAGCGGTTAGCCATGTATCGGCTTGTTGCCTGGCTTCTAGCTTCTGTCTGTCGGTAAGGTCGGGGTTAGGCCCAGCGGTGGTGGTTGGTGTCTCTGTGCCTGCGGTAGTTGCTGCTGTGGGAGAACCAGGTACCTCGATTAAGGTGATGCTAATCCTACCGATTGCAGGTTCCCCGTTTAGCCAACCCTCAGTCTCCCAGTCCAGATTAGTGAGGTAGGCGGGCCCAAACGAGAATGTCCCGTAGACAAAGTAGATGAGAGGTGGTTTGAGGGTGTCAGCTGCTGGCAGTGTTAGACGACCTAGACCTTCGATTAAGTCGCGCCCCGACTTCCCGTCGCAGAAGGTGTCGAGCAGCAGGTTATCGAGCCTGAGCGTAGTTCCAGTGGTGTAGCCATAAACCTGGGGTTGTCTGGCTGTACCCCCAACAGGCACCTCAGTAAACTTAGCTGACTTGCTGAAAGCCTGCTTCTCAGGTGCGTAGAGGAATCGGTAGAGGATGGCCCCTTTATCATCTACGAGCTGTGCCGGGACTCCCGATGTTTGGGGAGACTCGGCCAGCGCGTTTAGGGCTTCAGTATTTACGATCGTCATTAGGCAGTCCGCATCTGTGATTGCTGAAGCATGGATTCAATCTCACGAATAACTTGGGAGGCCAGCTCTCTAGGGTTCGTGGTACTGCCAGCGTGAATGGTGATTCCCCCAAAGTTGATTGAGTTGCTCCTAGGCTGAAGCAGCGCGGCCTGTTGCTCACGGTTGAGGATTAGCTCGCTCGTATTAGCGACAATGGGGCTGGCCCCAGCGGGCATGGCATTCATTTCCCGTCTGAAGGCATCAGGTATAAAGCCCGAGGCTGCGTTAGGAACATCGCCAGCGCTACCTACGCCTATCCCAGGGATACGGTTAACTAGGCCTCTAACCGCGTTGAAGGCGGATGTAATTCCACCAATCACAGCGGTGATAGCAGACCTCAGAAGGTTGAAACCTATCCGCGCTGCTGCGATAACTGGATTCGCAAACCCTGTCACAGCATCGAAGACAAACCTCATCACGTCTTGGAAGCTAACACCGAAGTATTTCATAGCTCCCACCATGACAAGGCCAACGCCAGCGATCGCGAGGACTACAGGCCCTGTAAGCGTTGCAACGATACCAGCACCGATTAAAACAGCTACAGTCGCGAAGGACGAAATGATGGCTGGGACTGCGGTAGCCATTACAGCTGTGAGTAATGCCGCTCCAAGAACGGCTAAACCACCCATCATCAGTACTTGCCAATCCAGGTTTGCTAGGAAGGAACCTATGCCAGAGATGACAATTTTTCCAACGTTGAAGAGCCCTACCAGCAGCGCCCCATAGTCCATATTGCCAATCATGGACAGGACTTGTGAAGCAAAGAAGTTAGTGGCCTGCGCCAGCGCTTTGCCTATGATGCTGCCGTAATCTGTAGAACCAGCCCCCCTGGAAGCGTTGAAGCCCCTAAGCAGTCCACTAATGGATTCAGAAATGAACTTGCCAGGCGCTTCCTTTAACTTCTCGAACGACTGCTTGGCCCCATAGACAAATTTTGAGATGCCAGCCTGGTTTCTATCCAGAAAGCCGCCCAGGTCATCAAGCTTACGGCTTGTCCAGTTGATGGCGTTGTATAACCCTTCCATTGGGTCACCTAGCTCAACCCCAATGAGTTCGAAGATGTCTTTAAGGCTGCTTAAGGGCCCACCAGGCGACAGCACCTTTTTAAGGAGGTCGTTCGTTGCTTGGATAACGGTCTGATTCCCCTCAACATTGGGCTCCAAATCGCGCATCAGGCCAAATAGACCAACCTGTGGATCAAGCAGGCTAGATTTAAGACCTTGAAGCAGGCCCTCAATGCTCTGTGTAGATGCTGCGATAACCTCGTCAGGAACAGCGAGAGCTTTCTGTAGAACCTCTGCACGCTCCCGCGCGGTCATGTCCTTCAGGCTCTTACCCATCTTCTGGGCTTCCTGTTCAACAAAGGCCAGGACGGCGGGGTTGGCTTCAAAGAACTTGAGTTGCCGTAGTTCTGAGATACCGGCACCACCCAGCAGTTTGGAGATACCTAGACCAGCTAGAGCAGTATCAGTACCAGACGTAGCAGCCCGCAGAGCCCCCATCTTGGAGATTTCCTCCAGGGCCTTGGTGTATTCCCCTTCATTGAGAACACCGTCGAGACCTTTGAAGGCGGGAATCAAATTGTCCATGATCCCTTTTCCCAGGCTCACATAGTCTTTCGTGTCTCCTGGTAGAGAAGCCGCGGCCTTGGCCATTGAGGCAGAAAAGTCATCAATGAATTTGGTGGCTTCCCCATAGCTCTGGCCTGTCAGTTTCATGAAGTCGCCAGCGACAGCAATATTGCCTTGCTGAACTCCAATCGATTCCTTCAAACCGCTGACAAGGGCTCCAACACCCTTAGTAGCTGCTCCCAAACCAGCGGTGATCGCGCTGGCCATCAGGTTTCCCTGAAGCACACTCGATCGCATGGAGTTGTTGAGCTGGGCGAATACACCACTGGCTTCGTCTCTGGCCGTAATCCGCGTGGAAATAACATTCGACATAAAAATAGCCCCGCGATCGCGGGGCTTAAGGATGGTTTATTTATCTAAATCAAGCTAACTAGCTTCTTGAGTGGAGCTGTCATCGGGCAACCTCCATCCCTTTGCTGACTTGATTTTCCCTTGGTTTAGCTGGCACATATTCCCAGGATTGAGGTCGTTTTGTCGGCAAAACTCTCTTAGGTTAGACCCCTCTACTATTTCGCCAGAAGGACTTAAAAGCCTAAAAGACTTACTGTTTACTTTTCGTATTTTTTCTATAGTTGCCTCTGAATGAGGCTTCCAGGCTATTGATTTCCCTCTTTTACTTTCAGATATCTTCTGTCTGGCTTCCTCTGACAGTGTTCTACCTATATGGGCTTTAGACATCTTCTGCCTGGCTTCAAGAGAACGAAATTTACCCTTATGAGCTTTGCCTATATTTTTCTTATGTTCTTCTGAAAGCGGTACGCCTTTACGACATTCCGAGTTCTTTTTTCTACTTTCTTCAGACTGTTTTCTGCCTCGTAGAGCTAGAGATAGTTTTCTACGGGTCTCTTGAGATATAGTCAAATCTGGTGTATGGCAAGAGATTAGGCGGCGTCCTGCTGTGGGATCAAATCAGCCTTGTCATTGGCTCGACAGCCATCTTTGAATGGGACTCCTTCAATCACATCAGCGAGGTACTTAAAGCCTCGAATTCTGAGCCAGCTTTTCTGAGCACTCTCGACCAGCTTGAACACCAGGGCCAGGATGGTGTCCTTGGAAACACAGCCTCTGATTTTGTCGGTTCTGAGGCGTACGGTGGCAAAGGTGGACTCAATGGGATTGGTAGTGCGAATATGCGCCCAATGCTCAGCGGGGAAGTCGAAGAAGGTGAGCAGGACATCTCGGTCTTTGACCAGACAGGTGACGGCTTCTGGATACTTCGCCTGGTAGGTCTTGCTAAAGCGGTCTAAGGCCTTATTCGCCTCTGCTTTAGACTCAGCTCGATAAATCTCCCAAATCGCGCGTTTGGCCTCCGGTTGCTGGCGTTTCGGTAATTTGTTGAGCACGTTAGCGGTCTTATGCACCCAGCAGCGTTGTGTCTTCGTAGATGGAAACACCTGAGGCAGCGCTTTCCAGAAGCCTAAGGCCCCGTCACCAATGGCCAATTCAGGATCCTGCGAGAGCCCTTGGTCTTTAAGGCGTAACAACAGGGATGTCCAGCTCAATTCAGACTCTCGATAGCCCGCATCAAGGCCCAGGAGTTCTTTGTGTCCTTTACCCGTGACGCCGATGATGACCAGAATGCACTGCCGCTCATCGGCACGAATGTTGAAGTAGATGCCATCAGCCCAGACATAAACGTAGCGCTGCTGTCGCAGAGACCGCTGTTGCCAATCTTGATGTTCATCGCTCCATTTCGCCTTCAACCGACTAATGGTAGCCGGAGAGACCCCTTTGGCTTCAGCCCCTAGCAGCGCGCTCAGGGCCTCGCTAAAGTCGCCCGTTGAAACGCCTTTGAGATACAGCCACGGCAGAAGTTCTTCTACGCTGCTGGCACGTTTTAAGTACGGTGGCAGCAGCATAGAGTTGAATTTGACGCCGCTGCCACTACGGTCCCGGACCTTGGGAACTTGGATCGCTACCTCCCCGACCCCGGTTGTAATCGTCCGTTCAGGCAAGTAGCCGTTGCGCACCACCACCTGGCGGCCTTGCTCATCACGATGGTCTTGATACTGCCCTAGAAACTCTTGCAATTCGGCCTCCACCGCCTGGGCGATGATCTGACGGGCTCCTCGACGAATTAGATCGCTGAGGGCGTCGCTGAAGGTTTCCGTTGGCTCCAGCGTGGGTAATGAAATAAGATTGTCGCTATTCATGGTGTATTCCTGGTCTGGTGGTTTGCTTCATCCAGCAGGATACGCCCTTCCTTCTTTCTCCTCCATACACCAGAAACGAGCATAGCTCGGTCTCTTCAGACTTAGCGAAATGTTTCGTAGAACCTGCAACTCTGCAGAGGTTGTAACCAGCGTCGTTGTCTGCCCAAGGCTCCCAGGTATCAAAATAATACTGTTCAAAGAATAAAACCTTGCTCGCTTCACACTCTTCTAAAATCCAGACTTCAAAACCATCTAAGCCATAGGCGTTAAAAGCTCTCTGCAATGGGATGCAGTTGTGTTTGTCTTGATGTAGGAGATTAAAGTGCTTACTAAAACGACTCTTAAAGCCCTTTTTATCTTGAGTGCCGCCGATGTAAATCTTACCGTTCCTAGTATTTACTATGGAGTAAATTCCTGTGGTTTCTGGTAGGAGCCTATATTCAGCTAGTTTATAAGTTCGCATTTGTTTTGTCGTTTATTTGCCCACCTGATTAGTATCGGCAAATAGCACTAACCAGGTCTGGCCAATCTCCTTGGCTACGATTCTGGTTTGGACGGTATTTGCCATAAAAATAGCCCCGCGATTGCAGGGCTGTAAAGGAGCTATTTTTGTAAATTTTTAGCCTTCTACAGTCTGTTGAGATGCATGAGAGCATCCCATATAGGGCTTCAAATTTACAACTTTATGGAATGATTGAGAGCTACAGAGAACCCTAAATCAATCAAATGAAAGTTTTCTCAATAGTTACCAGTACAGATAGACCATCTATGCGGGTAATGAAATTTGTTGCCTGTCACTGTCTATCCTAGCCCTACTGCAACTCCAGATTCAACTAAACCGGAGTAGTTGCCAATAAAGGTACCAGAAAACTCAGCTGAATATGCAAAAGTGCCAGGTTCAATTAAACCACTACCGAAAAAATTAATGTTGCCTAATATCTGCTGTCCGTCAGGGCTAAACTGTAGGTTGATTTCCCCTGCCAAAATTTGTTTTGGAGCCGATAATATGCCGCTGCTGGAGTTAAATGTGTTGAGTTGACTAGCTCGCGCTGTTGTTGGATCTTCTATTAAAATTGAATATGTACCTGTAAGTGGATCAAAACTCTGCTCGACGACATCGATAGCAGCCTGCTGAGAAAAATTTCCGCCTGCGTAGGCATGTAAAGCGGTATTAGAAGCAAACAGGAGTTCTCCTGGTAAAACATTAATATCGAAAACACTGCCGACAAACAAACCTAAATCAAAATAACGGTTAGGGTCAGTGTCTTCAAAGTTTGATGGAAAAATAGGTTGTTCAACCACCAAAAAGCCGGGCTGAGAAAAATTCGCAATCGGCGTATAAACAGTTTCTGAAGACAAAAAAGCCGTATTGCCCGAAAAAGTAGTACCAGTCAATTCAATTTGATATGCGTTTGCCAATGGCATAAGTAGAAGCCCCTGGTAAGAAACAACCTTGTGAGAATGACAGCGCTTAATTTATCGTGACTTTAGTGATTTCAGCTATTTGCATAATATTTTTTTAACAAAGGGCGGGATGAAACGTTTTACTTGGATAAAGGATGGGCGGTTGTTTGAGAATGTTAGGCTCAATAGATTTTCAAAATCAGCATTAGGTGCATGCTAGTCTTGCAAGTCCAAACGTGAGACGCCATTTCAAATCCCTCGCTTCTCAGAGTTTAACAACTATGTATTTATGCCTACTGCAAAAGTGGGTTCAAGCTTGTACCCATATCCTACTTGTTTAAGAATTGCTTTATGCCCTACAACACTTCCAGCCTTTGTGAGTAGCTTGTTGGCCTTCAGCGACCCTCAACATAATGTTGAAGTCTAGTTTCATGATTTCGCAGAAGGCGTTTAAGTTAACAACACCAACCTCTACATTGTCAGGGCCTTTCACGTAATAGCGGGCGCGGACGAAGTTATCTTTAAGTGTGAGCTTCTTAGGGTTCCGCAGTCGATAACCATGAACTAGCCAGGACTGCTGACCATCATCAGAGGTGAGGACGTAGGTGTCCGAGGAAGGGAGTTTTTCTTTAACAGTTAGTTTATTTGGCCCAATCTTTAGACCGATTAAAGAAGCATCTGTAGGCTTCTTTCTTCGTCCCATTGTGGCAGGTTCAGTCAGGGTACGTTCGACAGACCAACCTGCTTTGACGCGACCTATAAGGGTAACTTCTTTGATGTTTGTTTCAGCAGCCCACTCTGCGTAAGTCTGGGTTTTGCCTTGATATGTAAGGGTTTTAGCGGCCATTTGTTTATTTGTTAGATTAACTGACTCTTTTAGAGTACGGAAGAGTCAATATATTTAGGTGGCCAATTTGAATCTTGAAAGCCTTGTATAGCAAGGCTTTCAAGCCTCTCCGTCGAGGATGCCCTGTAACGAAGTGCAGGTCGCAGTATATAGACCCATGCCGTTTCGTTCGTTGTGGGGCATCCTGAGAGGACTATTTTTCGGAATTTTAGCCATTTTCAACGGTTTCCCACTCGATCGCTTCTTCACCACCAAAAAGACCGAATACTTTCTGATTTGTCTGCTGTTGCTTCTGTTGCTCAGCAGCTGCTTGTTGAAGCTTCTGAGTTGTTTGAACAATCTCGACGTGATACAAGGCATCACTAATGTCGAAGTCCAGCATCTTCAAATAGGCCTCATTAATAAAGCCGCCGCAGGCTGACAGTATTAAGCAGAGAAGACTCTCAGCCGTGAATCCTCGACCGGCAATACTAAACTGAAGCTCGGGCGGCTTGCTCTGCTGCTTTCTTGGCTGCTTCGGCTTCTTTTGCTTTGGCGTTGAGATACTCAAACACAGATTGAAAGGTGGCGAGGGCGCTGCCCAGGGCCTCCATATCCCGAATGTCTAGGTCATCAATCCAGCTGTCAAAGTCTAGGGTGAAAGGCTCACCATTAACGTCAGTGATGCACAGGTGGCAAAGCTTAACCGTGACACCAGACTCGCTAGCGTAGATGGCATTCTCAGGGTCTTTAGCCCAAGAATCCATCAGTAGGAATTGCTTAACTTTGGGTTCTTTGAAGGTGACTTTATCGCCATTACGCAAGGTGACGCGGACTTGGCCATTGTCTAGAGTTTCAACCACAACGTCCTGAGAATCAGCTTTAGGCTCAGGCGCTGCCGATTGAGGAGAGAGTTTTAAGGTTTTAGTGGGCATCTTTTTATTTGAGAAAGGGTGTTAGGCCCGCGCGAGCAGGCCATTTGGGAGCGCTATAGATTAGGTGAAGTCGTAGTCATCAACGCTGTAGGTTACAGACAGCTCGACAACGTTGTCACCAGCGCCGGTATCCATCGAGTTCATGAATTCGAGCTTGGTCAGGCGACAGCCATAGAAGAACAGAGCTTTGCTGCCACGTTGCTCGACACCATCACAGCGGCGAACAGGTCGTACTTGAACCTGGAAAGGATCGCCGCAGCGAACGCTCTTTGCCCACTCGTAGGCAGCTTGGTCATCAGCATTGTCAGGGTCAAAGGGACGACTGATAGTAACTTCAGCGATTTCAGACGAGCCAGAAGTGGCGTGGCGTTTACGGTTGGTGCTGCCATCAGAGAACATGGCGCGGCTGATAGTCTCAGACAGACCAGACATCTTAGACCAGTAACCAGCAACGCCTTCCACGGTGACGAGCACGTCACTGTTGGTCATTGGGTCTTTTTGTTGTAATCGAATCGACATTGTTAGGAGTAGCTCCAGAAAGGTTGTTAAAGGGTTAGGGCCCAGCGGTCAAGCCAGGCCCAGGTGACTAGTTGGTGATGGTCTGACCAGCAGCAGCAGCGCTTTCGACTTGGCCGATGCCCACGCGGATGGTGTTCACCAGGAGCTTCTCCAAAGTTGGTGAAGGGGCGACGTACACTTCGAGGAGGACGTTACCGTTCTCAAGGTCATCAGCTTGGTTGTTGGTGCGATCGCAAATGCAGGCGAAGGCTTCCTGTTCGCTCTGGCCGTAGAAAGCACCACTGAGCCAGAACCGGCGACAGATGGAGCGAGCAGTCTCTTGAATACGAGAGAACAAAATACCGAAGCCATCGACGGTCGAGAAAATCTCGTAGTCAAAGGCATCGCGCAGGGTGCCATTCAAGGCATTCAGGATGACCCTGGTGTTGACGAAAGTGTAGAAGCTATTGCTGGAGCGGGTTCTAGCGCCCCAAGCGACTACCCCAAGGTTCAGCAGGAAGCGAACGAGGTTGATGCCTAGGGGGTTCAGAACAGATTGTTGCGTGTTGCCAAACCGGGTCTGAACATCCTTGACACCCTGAACCGGAAACTGAGCGCCAGCGGGAGGTTGATGGAAACCTTGAGTACGGTAGCGACGAGTGGCTAGACCAGCGATCGCAGCAGAAGGAGGTACAACACCGTCTTCGATGTCGATTAGGTAGGGAGCGTAGTAGGCCAGGTGACCTTGAGGAGTACTGTACTGCTGACCATCGGTCTGAACCTGAGCCACGGTGGTTAGACCAGGGCCGCAGTCAACGAGAGCCATCCAGTCGTAATCTTTGTCGGCGCAGAGGTTCTCCATAGCAGTACCCAGGGCCAGACGGTCGGTAGCAACGCTCAGGTTCTGGAATGCTTCAGGGGCAATCAAGAAGCCTTGCTCAAGGTTCTTACCGCCCAGGGCATCGAAGGTATTTTCGACTGCATAGATGTAATCGGTGGCGGTCGGCAAAGACGCAGGGGTGATGTCATCGACCTCTAGGTCAGGGTCAGACGACACCACGGTCAGAGCGGTAGCAGGATTGTCAGAGCGAATCAGAATGCTGTCAGTACCACCAGAAACAGCGGTTACAGCGGAGGCAACAGCAGAACCGTTGATGGCCAGGACATACTTGGCGATCGCCTCAGCTTCAGTCTCATCACCCACCAAAGTCGTGGAGACAGCGGTGCCATTGACGGTGATAACAACATCGCCAGCGGTTACGTCAACGAGAGTAACCTCGAACAGGTCAGCGATTCGGGTGCGAATGAAGAACAGCTTGCCCTGCCGGTCGTTGCGGAAGAACAGCTTCACGCTTGCCTCAGAAGGGCTAGAGCCAAACTGGTTGGTGAAGTCTTCTAGGCTGGTGCACAGGGTGGGGGTGCCGTAGTCACCAGTGGTTGAACTGCCGACCATGTAGACAGTATTAAAGCTTGCGAACTCAGGCGCTCGGTAACCCGCGGTGGTCTCGACAAGAAACGTGCCGGGTCGAGTAAGGTTGGCAAAAGTGGTGGATACCATTAGTTAGATAATTCCTAATCTGATTAGTTGGAGATGTTGACCGTGAGGGTCGCGTCTAAGGTTGAGTCGTCGGGTTCGTCAACATCGAAACCAGTCTTGGCTCGATAGACACCGATGGTGAGTTCGTTGAGTTCGGGGGGTGGCTCAGGCGTTGGGCCAAAGGCAGGGTCTAAGCCAAAGTCCGTCAAGATGAACTCAATGCTGAAAACTAAGTTGGCGTAGACTAACCAATCACCTTGGTCGGTACCATCACGCTCAACCTGAACGGGAAACTCATTCGTTGCTGGGACAGCGCGGCGAATACCACCACACCCAGACAGCGAGAGCAGAGCCTGAGCTTGGATGTACTGAACCAATCCCTCCAACTGCACCAGAGGCAATTCGTTAAGGGTTAAGTCGCCAGGGTAGCGATAGACAATGCTGTAGCTGAAGGAGCCAGAGCCGGTGATGCCCGTAACCTCTGAGCGCTCGAAGATTAAATCCTTACAGGGAAACTCAATGGCTGTATTCGCAGGGTAGAAAGCTTCACTGGTGCTGGCCACCGAGTAAAGTTCAGCGGGCGGGTCAGCGTCGTACTTATCGATTCGAATGAGCGAAGACATCCAAGTCTTCAATCTCATTCGTGTGGTTTGGATGTTACTCATTAGTCTTTGTCGCGTCTGAGCACCAGCTTCCATAGCGTGTCGTCTTTGTCATCTATATGGAGGATGCGACAGGACATGCTAGCTGTGAGAGCTTTAGTTATTTCATTTGAATAAACTGGAGCGCTGTCCGCTGAGTTTGTTTCAACATCCACGAAGGCGATCGCGCGTTTACCATCAGCTCTGACGAATCTGTCGTAAGGAACGGTGCGAGCTAACTCAACATAGATGTCAGCTGCTGAAACAGAGACGGCGGTTTCATCATTTCCGAGGAGCAAGCCAATCAATCGCGGCGGGGCCGAGGTGATGTAGGGTCGAGGGACGACAAGGAAATCTTCAATGGTTGAAGCAGTGCGCGCGGTATTGAGCGACTGATGACGAAACAATAGAGTACGCCGCTGAGGCAGGCCCAATCGAGTTTCGATAATAGCGGCAACATTCTCGACTCCAGCAAGTTTTTGAAAAAGGTTTGGCATCGTTAAACTGGTGTTGAGAAATAATTCGCAGTCTCAAATTGAGTCTTACGAATGTCAGAAAAAAGCTGAAAAATAGGCCCTTTTTTGGGGTGTTTTTGGTGTGCCAAAGTTGGTACAAATTGGCGCACTGTGGCACAAATGCGCCAAAGTTGGCACACTTTTCGAAACTCCTAAAAATGTGCGCCAATGTTGGTACTTATGCGCCAACTTTGGTACAGAGTGCGCCAATGTCGGTACACATGCGCCAACTTTGGCACACCATTTTTCATGAGTAAAAGTACTTAGTGAGATGAAATTTTTCAGACTCTAAAAAAAGTTTTTGATCTTGCCATGAGTCTTGCCTATCTCAATTCATTTCACGGTCAATATTTTCGTCAAGTGCGCGCGACAGGTAGCGATCGATCTCTGGTTGAGAGCGGCTAGCCATCAAAACTTTTTGCTCAACGAAGCGAGCGTATGGAGCTGAGTTGTCAAAGTAAAACTGATTCCAGCTTTCGATTTTGCTGAACCAAGAATTTTGCAGTCTCCCTGTGCGAACAGGTGTTCTCGCCTTGAGAATCCCCAAGCCGTAGTCGGCAGTGTCGCTCATTGCTTGAGAGACAGCACGACGGAAATGTAAGTTGGGATTCTCATGGAGAGGCCCGGACGCTACGAAGGAAACTTTCATTGGTACTGAGTTGTATGTCTTTTAGCAGAGGAGTACTTGCTCCAATAGATCGGAAGGTTGACGCGACGGGCTAGCTCTTCGAGAAGAGTGTGCCCGTCGCGGTTTAGATGCTGAAGGTGGAACTTCCAGTTCAACTTAGTGTGAGACGTGGAGCCAGCCATGCTGGACTGTCGCGATTCCTTCTTCTGCTCATCGATTTCGTCAAGTTCATCGAAGATGACAGACACCCGGTCGATGGTTGCCTGGGAGTAATCCTCCTCTAGTCGGCGCTGCAGAAAGATTAGTCCATCAGTTGCGTAACCAGTTTGAAGGAGGATTGTCCCATCGCTCGGGTAACCCAGCCTGATGAAAATATCTTCGATTACGCTAGGGTCGAGCTTGGCCATTCTTACGCCTCGAAGTGTCTGCGAGCGAGAACCTTGATAGCGACAACATCGGCTGGATCAGTTTCATCGATCGCAGCCAGATCCTTTACACGAACTTTCCCGCCCGCGGGTACGAACATGTTCGCAGCCAGGCTAGGAGAGCCGCCAATGAGGAACGAGCGGGTAGCATCGGTTTGAGATGCGGCCAGGTTAGCGGCAACAGCGGTCTGGTAGAAGACTTCGTCATCAGGGCCAAGCACCTGGGCAGAGTGAGTTCGGTTTCCTACAGCAGCGGTGGTAGTCACGGTAGCGACCACGCCCAGGATTTCCCAGGATTCACCAGCAGGTACAGTCGCTAGGTGGGTAGCATCAACATCACCAGAAATGATGGCGACAGCCTTAGAGATATCAACAGTAGGGGTGACATACATTCCCCTAACAACAACAGAGTTAGACATTGTGATTTCCAGAGAATTAAAGAATTTAGGCCGCGGTCTGAGCTACGTCATCCAAGATGGACAAACCCTGAATGGGGTCATGGCACTTGAGCTGCAGGGAGATAGAGATCTCAGCTTTGAAGACATCGGGATGGTTGTCAGAGACATCGGCCATACGAAACTTCAGGCCCTGGTAGGAGAAGAATGAGATCTTGCTGTCCTCAGTGCCGGGTGAGCCCTCTTCATCGAAGACGTACATATCCATCTTGCTGGGGTCGATAAACCGCATTTGGTTAGCAGTCGCGGCCACAACATCAGACACGACAGGGATGCCTTTGATGGCATAGCCAGCGAATGGCTGAATGTTCGCGATCATGTTGCCGTAATCAGCATTGACCTGAGTCTCAGCCTGATAAAGCTTTCTCAGTACGTCTTGGTCAATCTCATCGCTAGTCAGGATGAGAAGATTTGTCCCATTGTTTCGAGCAGAGGTCGCGCCAGCAACCCGACGATCGCGCAGCAAAGCAGTGACACGGTCTACGGTTAGAGCCTCAGGGGTTCCAGGAGTTGCACCCTGCTTGACGATGCATTTCCAACGTGGGTAAGTAGAGCGAGAGATGCCAGCGTAGCTACCCGTCTGGGCCGCGATCGTGTTTAGACCAATTACCCCAAAGTGAGTGGCGTTAGCAGTGCCGTTACCGGTGTACAAAACCCCATTGATCTGCTGGGTAAGAGACCGAAGAGCATCAGCGACTTCAGTGCCTACAGCAGAGCGAACCGCCTGAATTTTGCCAGTAGCAGCAGCTTCGATGAGGTCACGACGACGAACGTTCATCTGATACTTGAAGTAATAGTCAGGAACGGTCAGGGCAGCTTCTCCAAGGGAACCAGCAGTATCGTCAGCGAGAGCGCCTGCGAGAGCACGGCCACCAGAGGCAGCATCAGTTAAACGAGCAGACCATTCGATTGGGCGTTGGCGAGTAAGTTGTGAGCGAGATGCTAGGAGACCCAAAAGAGGGGTTTCAACCAAGCGAGTCTCGGCCAATGTTTGTTCGGCCACAGCCGACATGAGGTCAGCAGGGCTGTAGGTGTTGATATTTGTCATCGATGTTTTGCTTTGTGGATGGAAAGGTTAAAGAGCGAGTTTTGCTTCGCCACTTTGAAGCTCTGCCGTGATCTGTTCGAGGCGAGAGCTGTAGGTGGTTTTAGCGGGGGCAGTCGTAGACTTCGTTTCAGTGCTTCCCGACCCGCTGACACCAGAGGGAGGGATGAAAAACTTACCTTCGTCAGAAGCCAGAAACTTTGTGATGGTCGTTTCTAGAGGAGCGACATCATCGTCCCCATGTTTAACGAACCATTGGTCGCCTTCCTGCTGAATCTTGTCGCCGTGGTCAGCTAGGAATAAGCGGTAAAGAACCTTTTGGTTCAGTGCGCCAGTGCCTGCGATCGCCTGAGTGAGGGCAGAATCCCGCTTGGCCTGAAGAGTCTCTTGTCGTTCCCGCTCACGCTCAGCTTGAAGCTCAGCGAGTTGGTTTTGGAGAGCTTTGAGGGTTAGCTTTTGACTGCCGGTATCGTCAGGGTTTTCAGCGCTAGAGTCAGCCGCTGGGGCCTGAGGCGCATCCGTTATCTTCTGAAGCAGCTTCTTTGTAGCAGCAACAGCGCCCGCGTTCGCAGCATTGACCTCGGTTAGGACTTCGGTCTTAAAGCTATTAAGGAGGGTGGTGAGCTGTTCTAGGGTTACAGGTTCAGACTGAGGAGTTTCTGGTTGGTTGTTGTCTTCTGATGTCGTCATTGATTTTTAGATGTCCGTTTAGGATTTTTCTGCATGGCAAAACAAAACCGCCCCGACTGCAGTAGGTCGTGGGCGGCTGTATCTGGATATTTATAGAGCCCCTTACCAGTAGGGGCATTCACTTAGCTTTCGCTTTTTCGGAATGGGGTTAAGGACGAAGAAGTATTGCTATCTTGGTATACCGAATCAAGTTTTCAGCTGTTTAAGCAACGCGTTCATCTCTATGTCTGAATGTACTAGTATTCTGAATACACTGCATTATTTCAGAGGCTCTCACTAGTCTGCCAGCCTTAAGGGTTTTTACATCTTGCTCCACAGATTCGATTGTACTAATAAGGTTATCTAGTGTTGTCACACGACGAAATTCGCTTAGCTTCATGGGTATGTCAGAGATGTCAGCTTCACTCTTGAATACGACAATGCCGTATGAGTAAGCTATCCTTTTTCGGGGTGATTTCTTTAATCTAGGCCATTTTTTCGATAGGTCTTCGAATACTCTCATTAATGACTTAGCATACGTATCAACCTGCATATAGGGATTGATTCCCCAAGAGGACATAACCTCTATCTTGTGACCCTGTGAGTTCTGACAATACCAACGACTATTAAGAATATTTTGGCCAGAGATTATTTTTCCGCCATAGCCCTTTGCTTCTATGACAGCTAAAAAAGATTGGCCAATCACCACAAAGTCAGTTGCTTGGCTGCATTTTCCATCTCGGCTTGCGTCATACCTAAATAGGTATTCCCATTCTCTAGATTTAATCTTTTCGCAGCCATCTAGGACTCTGATCACTTCTTTTTCAAACTCATTCGCATCTTGGTTCGGCTGGGACACCTCTGAGAGCTGTTGTTTAAAGCGTTCGTTTTCCTTAGCAAGAGACTGGTTTTGTAGAACCATCTCTTCTTTTGAGTGATGAACTTCTTCAGCTCTTTTCTCAGCTTCATCTTTTTCTTGATGAGCCTTGTCAAGTTGCTGTTCGTAAAGCGCCTTTATCTCCTGCTCGGATCTAACTTGAGCATCTTTAGTTAAGAGTTGTTGGCTCAACTTTTCTCGGTCTTGTAGAAGCTGGTTAAGTTCTTGCTCCAGTTTTTGCTGATCTTGGAGTTTGCTTTGCTGGGCCGAGCCTAATTCTTTCTCTTTCTGTTGCAACAGCTCTTTGTTTTCAAGCAACTGCTTCTGAATATCGATTCGAGACTGTTCATCGGCTTTAATTTTGTTATCCTTAATCTGAATCTCATTCTTTAGCTGCTGAATTTGGTGAACAGCTTGACCCCTATCTCGGTTAAGATTCTTTAGTTGGATTTCTTTTTCATAAATTGTTTGCTGGTGCAGCTGGATAAGTTTCTGACTATCGCTGAATTGGCTCTCTAGCAGCTGATAATCATTTAGTTGGTTTTGAAATCTAAGTTCCTGAGCCTCGGATTCGGCCTCTTTCTGTCTCAACAACGACTCTGATATACGCTTCTGTTGCTTCCATTTCCCGTTGGTTAACTCAATCACAATCCATGACGCAAAACCTAAAGCAATAGCGAATAACGTTGTGAGAGCATAATATTTTTTGGCTCCGCTATCGGCCCAGAGTCCTTCTGGCCAGCTCCTTATCCACACGAAATAGGATGAAAAGAAGTTTGGTGACACGCCTCGAACATAATAAACTCGACCAATTACTTCACCCTGGTTGAGAAAACCAGTTGCCTTTCGGGCATCATCGCGCGCATCATTATATTTTCCCTCTGCGTACAGAGGTGGCGGATCTCTGAGTAGATCGTATTCAGACTTTGCAAGCGTGCTTGCATCAAGAAGATTGCTCCATGAGAAATTTGAATCAGTCTTAAATCGAACTTCTTCGCCGGGGCAATCCCTTCTCTCTATCGTACAATTCGTAACGACAAGTCCAAAGTGACCGTAGTTGCTATCTAGTGTGCGCTGAATTTCTCCCTCATCTCCTGCCATAAGAGCATAAGAGAGTTTAGTTGGCAAAGTGTGCGAAAGAATATTAAAATCTACTGTCTGGACTCTATAGATGGTGTTATCCCAATAGCCTCTATGATTGGCCTGATTTATTAGGGCGGAAGCGCCAAATGAAAAGCAAAAAACATAAAGGAAGCGGCTGACTGGATTATTTATTATTGATGGCATAGTCAGGATACATAACAGAAAGATTACTCACGCTTTCGCTTGAGTTCCCATCTGTCAGGTCAGGAATAGTAAAGTTTTAGATAATTTCCATAAGTCTCCGTAAAGGTATCGGCACAACAAAGAAACCTCCAAAGCAGCCGTTGCTCAGGAGGTCAGGTTATCTGAGAATTTATATGACTCCGTTAGTGGGGGCAGGTTCGACAGGTTGGGGGATTGGCTCAGGCGGGGGTGCATCTGCAACTTCATCGAGAACAGCCTGCTTCTGCTCAGGTGTTAAATTCGACATCAGCAGACTCAGCAGCCGCTCCCTGATCAATATATATAGAGTGGGAGTCAAAACCGCTTGAAGCCGCGCCATATCGATCCCTAGCAGCATGTTCAGAGCTTCGATGAGGTCTGTCAGGCGATCGCCGCCGAAGTCGTCTAACCCTGACACAGCAAGGGTTGAACCACTGTTTCCTTCAGCCCGCTCTACCAGCTGATAGGTGTCCTGAAGCGCGTCGGTAAGGATGTGGCCATAAGACTTAAGGCGGTCGTTTTCGATCTGGAAGTCCATTTCCTTAGAGACACCCGAGGCCTCGATTGCCTCTTGAACGTAGGCACCGCCTACGCCTAGGATGGCTCGAATCTGCTTCTCTGCCTGGGTTAGAGCCTTATCGACGTGAACGAGAATGTCGCCCTTAGGCTCACTCCACTCGAACTTATCGACCTGTAGAACGTACTGCAAGCCCGTTGGTAGAGGCTCATCAGACCCAACGTAGGTATCACCTAAGTCGCTATCGGGCGTCTGGATAGGCTTGTAGGTTCGCTGTAGATAACTGGCGGTCAGTAAGTCATATCTATGGCATTCCAATCGAAGGCATTCTTCGCCCTTCGCGTAAGCCTGGTTTCCAGACCACTGGGACTCATCCAGCTCCAGCCGAGCGACGGGCAGGGCACCAAAGCCATGCGCGACAGGGTTACCAGCTGAAGGAACAGCGGGCTCAGATTCGTGGACTAAAGGATTACCATCTTTATCGAGGAGTTCAAGAATATTCCCCTTGCGATCAAGCTTGACGTAAGCCTCATAGCGGGCGATATGCTCTCGATCGATGAAAGTCCACCTGGCCATCTTCATAGGCTCTGTCAGTGGATTGATGACATCGACAATCTGAAAGACCTTAATCCAGTCCAGCTGCCCATTCGATTCACTCCATAGAGAAACCTGAGGTGCTGGGTAGACCACAATTTTAGACCGTAGGCCCATCTGCTCTTCTTCAGCCTTGGACTGAGGAGGTACTGGCGCGGCGGTTTTATCGACGTGAAGGAAGACGGTTTTGAACTTTAAGGCTTCAGCGAAGATTTGCTCAACCAGCTGTATTTCGGTACGACCCTGGCCATCATTATCCTCTCGAAACTTCTCCCAGAAGTCTTCGCTAGCGGCATTGCTGACGTGAACCGTGCCGCTGGTAATCTTACTGGCCAGCTGCGAAAGGTTAGAACCTAGGGTATTGCTGTAGGCAAACTTCTTCAGACGAGCCTCGTAGATTGGGTCTTCTTCGCCAGGTCTCTGCTCAATAAAGAGAGAGAGTTTGTCCCTTAAGCGCCAGCCACCCTCGCTGAGAAGAGAGATTCTCTCTAGGTGAGGCTTCATCGCTGTGTAGCTAGGATGCTCGGCCAGCAGCTGTTTGAGGAGAAGTTTAGGAGGATATTCCATAGTTAAGCTGCTTGAGCGAAATTTAAGACGTGATCGCCGTGCTTGAATTCGAGAGTGCCAATAACGTGCATGGCCGCGTCGAGACAGTGATCTTGCTGTCCTTTCGCGGGTTTGTTCAACAAGTTTCCGTCTGAATCCTTCTCTCGGTGGTAGCTGCTAAATTCGTCAAAGAGAGCAGCAGTTTTGGGCGTGAAGTAGAGACGATTTTGATAGAACAATGAATCGCCAATAGCAACTCGTTCCATAGGGGATGGCTTTGATCGCTTTACTTCAACGCTACGCTGCAGCGCTGGGACACTATGAAGCTTTCCATAGCGTCTAAAACTGAGGATGCTGCCAGGCCTGTCATCCGGCAGGAATGGTCGATAGATGTTATATTCCTTGGCGAACTTAGCAGCCTGTTCTAGAAGCATGGGCTCAGTGATAGGCAGGCCCGAATCGTTCTTCCAGAAATCCAATAGGTAGTAGCATCCGCCGTGGGTTAAGCCAACAACGACCATCGCGGGGTTGATGTCGCCCCAGTCAACACCTAAGTAGACAGACCGAAATGAATCAGGCACTTCCGTTGCGATGTGGTGCCGCTCGATCGCGCTGAATAAAGCGCCCTCAAAATCTTCCCAACTGGCCTCGAACTCTTGCCTAAAAACCTTCGGGGGTAGTTCACGACGGGCACGCTCCAAATGTGTTTTAGGGAAAAACGGATTGTGAGAGGTGTGGAAGTGGAAATAGCTCCAGTCAGGTTCTCGTAATGCCTGCTCGTGAATTTTGTAGAAATAGCTGGTACGACCCTTGGGAGTTCCAATTAAAAGCGCGCGCCAGTCTCTGTTTCTTGCTAGTGCAGGGAATACAATCTCATCCCAAACGGTAGGGCCAACGTCCTGAAACTCATCCATCAAGCTGGCATAGAGGTTAAGCCCACGCAGGCGATCGCCTTGGTTATCACAACCCCTCAAAATCAAGTCAGGGCGGGATCCATAGAAGGAGATTCTATAGTCGCTACGATTGATGTTTTTTACTAAAGGACAGTTCTCAAGGGCATTCAATAGGGGGCCCCAGTGGATGCTTCGACACATTTTCAGTGTCGGCATCAAGATAGCCACAACCTGTGGACTAAGTGGGTCAATCGTCCCTGAGTAGGTTAAACACAAGACAATCGCAGTCGTTAGCAGTAGTCTGGACTTACCTAAGCCACGACCGGCGCAAACGACTGAGACACGAGACTTACTCTTAAAGACCTTCATCTGGGCCTTATGCAGGCTCAGATTTAACGAGGCCATTTTTCTTCTATATACAAGGAATGATTAGGGGCGAACCTTACATCGAAGCGGGGTCAATCCTCGGGTTCGCTAAACTCGTCATCGTCGTAATCATCGTCAGGCTCAGCCAAGCCGATGGTTAAATTGAATTGTTGTTCGCCGCTGTTGAGCTGTAAGAAGCGCTCGACCATACGGTCGGATGGCAGTACGGTTTCAGTGTCCTTAAAAATGACTACGCCAGTAGCGTCAGTGCGAGTCTTGACCCGCTGGATTTCACCCTTAAAGACTTTTAAGACATAAGCTTCAGCGAGAGAGCGACACTCTTCAAGCGTATCTAGAACCGCAGTGGTTTGAGACTGAACATAACCGGCTTTAGCAGCTTCGATTCGAGCTTTGAACTCAGGATGCTTCTTACTCCATAGATAGAAAGTATTCCTATCCATACCAGCAGCGTTAGCCGCATCAAGGTTAGTCCCGCCGCGCTCTAGTACACCAACAATCAAGTTGACGACAGCCTCTGAATATTTAATTCTGGCTCTAGGCTTAGGCTGTGACATATGCCTATAAAATGCTGACTAAGTTTATAAGTGCCTATGAAAATAAGAAGGGCCCCACCGAAGTGAAGCCCAGAGTCCCGAATTAAAACCCAACTCAAGGAGGAGAAAGACACACATTCCCTCTACCTTTACAGCATGTGCAGAAAACTAAATCACTTGATGAACGACATAGGCAAGGTGATTGATCGCAAGCGGCAACAAGTAGCTCTGATAATCACTCAGGCGCATGCCAGGAGGAACCAGCTTAGAGAGCTGAGTGTTCGCTACAACGCTGTCGCCATAGTAAGCATTCAAAGTGCATCTGTGAATGAAGTCTAACTTGTAGAGAGCTTCCCGCATGGTCTGTTGATCTAGGACACTTAATAGAGTCTTTCCAGGGATTAACTCGTAGTTCTCCATATACAACCGCGCGAAGTGCTCTTCATCAACGCGATCGAGCTCTCCCTCGTAGTAAAGCTGAACAGCCTCTTCTAACTCAATGAGGTTGATGTAGGGACAAAGTTGGCGCTCGACGGGTTCTAGATAGTAACCCTCTTCCATAGCAGTAGGCTCTAACATGCCAGCACCTCCCGGTAATCACCGATGCGACCACATTCTTGGTAGGTAAGACGGTCTAACTTCTTTTCAGAAAGGACAACGCGCGCGCTATGAATCTCGCTCTGTATGATTAAGTCGAGATTTTCGACTAACCAAATAGAAACCTCTTGTCTAATTCGAGCGCTTTTAGAAAATAGGTGAGGTCTGATTACCACGAAGATTCCGCGCCGGGCTAGTGAAGCATAATCTCGATGGATGTGATGTTGAAACCTATAACATAGCGTGCGGTAGGCGATACCAGAACGGCGCGATAACCCCCGCAGGCTAGGGGTTTTGAGGTATTCAAGGAAGAGCCGCCGCGTGGCTTCTCGTCTTTTAAATTGGTTTTTAGTCATTACTCTTGAGCCAGGAACTTAAGAGTAGGGTTCCATATTAATAGTGGCTTTGTCTGGCCATTCTTAGGGGTTTTTAGGGTATGCCTCGTTCTGTTCAAGCTCGCGTAGTACACTTGTCTTCAACAACTTTTAGATGTATAATTTAAATAAGAATTCGACAAGTTCAAATAATGTTTCACTGCCGACTTAAAGAGTATCTAGACGCAGCCGGTCACAACCGAGAATGGCTTATTAACGAGACTGGGCTGGGCTATGCAACCGTCCATAAATTGTACAGAGGCCCTGTTAAGCAAATCAGCGCTAAGACGTTCCTGGCTTTGAAGAAAACTTTTGACTTGGATTCAGTCGAAGACATTTTCACACTCACAGAGGACTAATCATGTACACAGCACAAATTACAGCCTGCAAGGGCCCCAACGAATTAGGAACGACAATCTACCGCGATCGCCCGATCGTCTCAGTAGAAATCGAGTTAGTAAAAATTCAACTGGAGCAGCTGCTCAGTGCCCCAGCATCGTTCGTGGTTCAATACGCGCGCGAGGCTGACCACACCTGTGGGTCACAAATGGATTTGGATTAGTAGGCACAAAAAAGCCGCTGCTCGACACAACGGCTTTTTTAGAAATTAGTTTACTCGTTCAACTCACCGCAAACATCTTCCAGGAAATTTACGATGCACACCGAGAATGACTCTCTAGGAAAATCCTCAATGCAATCTGATTATAACACAGCTGAGACTCAAAAGGGTATAAAACAAGACCTACAACTAGCCAACATCCGGCCTCATTGCCCTAGAACAGTTGCCGCCTTCTACGCTTTGCCCGAAGAAGAGATTCTACCTAAGGCACGCCAGCACTTGGGTTACAGAAGCAGCACACCCATCGCCCGTCTGCTGCGTAGCTATTTCATAAGGACTCAGGGCGTAGACAATATATTGGCCGCTGCTGCTGGTGAGATTTTATTGAGCATTGTCTGTAATGCCTACCGCATGAAAACGAGGTCTAATCCTGAGCGTTTGTTTAAGGATAAGATTCCCGTGTCGATCATCAGGAGTAAGCTGACCGGGCAGGATTACGAGACTTGTGAAGTGAGTCGCGGCATCATTACGCTGAGCGGGGCTTTCTTTGAGGAGGTGCTTGAGCCCCTAGAGAAGATTTATGTTGACAGCGATCTATTCGGTCGCATGCCCTTGCTTGAAATAACCCCGCAGAAAAAGGGTCAGTGCCGGACGTACAATGTCATGGGACTACAGGTGGCTTTGTCCGAGCAGATTCAGCACGGCTGGGAGGATGTGGAGATTGTTGCTAAAAGCGACTACAGCAAGCCCGCTGGACTGTCTGATGATTTTAATAGCGGGAACCTAAAGCCTTTTACAATTGACGCCGCTAACAAGTTCGCTAATGCGGAGTTCGAATTCAACGTGGAGTTGTTCAGCCGCAAAGGCGCTCAATTCATCCACGCCCTAGCACTATCTGGTTGCCCTGAATGGACACACGACCTAGTTGGGCAAAAGGCTTATCTGGCAAGGCTCACCAGCCTCTTAGGAACCCTAGGTACGATGGATGCCCATAGCAAGGAGCAGTTTGTAGGCATGGTGCATATGACCAGCTGCGGGCGGCTCTATCCTGAGGGTGGTGGAATCGTTAACCTACCCAAGCCCCTACGCTGGCTGCTGATTGGAACTCCTCATAAGGGCCATGTCCTGGTGGATATTGACCTCAAAAGCTGCCAGATGGTGGCTCTAGCCACAATTCTGAAGTGTGACGAATCGCTGGAGCAGATTCTCGATATTATCCACAACGGCAAGAGCCTGTGGGAGCACCTAGCGCCCAAAGGGTTTGACCTTAAAACAGGCAAACCGGCGCTGAAGCAATTGATTTATTCTTTCTGTTTTGGAATGCAGCTCAGCTGTTTACAACAAGAGACCAACAAAAAGCTAGCCAAGATGGGGGTGGGCTTTCGGTTCAATAAAGAGCAGATTGACGAGATTCTAGCTAGCCCTGTCATGGCTCCTCTGGTTGAGGCACGCGAGCGGTTCTTTAAGAAGTACAGCTTAGAGGCGATCGACAAGCTGGTTCAAGGTAAGCGCAAGGTTGTCATAGAGAACGAACTGGGCCTAAGCTTTAATCTCAAAGAGCGTGCGGAGGAACTAAGGGCTGAAGCGCTGAAGAAGGGTAAGAAACCTGATGAAGTGAAGATAGCGGGCAAGTTATTAGCTCACCTCGCTCAAGGCTCTGAGCAAGCCGTGATGCAGCAGTTCCTAGCGAGCGCCATCATCTCGAAAGAGAATGATGTATACCCCATCAATTTTCAGTATGACGGCTGCACGTTGTCCGTTCATATGGACAGAGTTAACGAGGTGCTTGCACAGTGCGACGAGTGGATGGAGCAAAACCACCCGAACCATAAGTTCGAAGCTGAAACGTTGTGGTTCTTAAACCATCCTTCTTTCCGCACCCACTGTGCAAACCACATGTTGGAGACCGAGTGGATATTGTCGGGCCGCTACAAGAAAATGAACCATGATAGTAGGGGGATGCTACTAAATTACGTCCACCTGGATGGATATTGGTACAGGACAACGCGCTGGGATGGGGAGAAGAGCTACACAGTAAACGAGCAAATGGATCACCCGTGGGTAAAGATAAAAGAATACTGGGAGAGAGAGGAGGCGGCACGTTTGGCGGCGAAGGCTGAGCGTTTGGCGGCTTAGTTATCGTCAGGGCTCACACAGGTCGCAAGGCTCTCATAGGGGGGGGGCCTTTTTTTTGTTGGGGGGGGGCGCGCGGCGGTTTTTTTCTTACGTGCTGACGATTTTTTCCCCTGTCTTGTTGAGTAAAGGATAGTTGGATGAGCGAGGTAGTTAAGGTAGCTGGCAGGCACATGGTAGGCGGGCATTAATAGGATATGTATACTATGTAGGTGAAATGAACATATAGAATAATTGCTGAAACCCTTTCTGTGTAAGGCCTTCAGCCGACGACCAAAAAAGGGGCAATCCCGCAAATCATTTTTCGCCAATCGCTGAAACCCTTATATACCAAGGGTTTCAGCGATTCACTGTTTTTGGGATTGCGGGATTCCCGAAACCCTTACACAGCAAGGGTTTCAGCGATTCGACCTGTTTTCCACCCCTCCAGCCGCCCGTTTTTGCGGCGATTCTGCGGAAAAGTAACTCCATGTGGCCCCAAACGCTTCAATGGTGGAGTTACTTTAACTCCACCATTGAGTTATTCAAGTAACTCCACCCCCTCGGCAAATAGAATTGCATAGAAGTAACTCCACTATGGAGTCAAAGTAACTCCACCCATGATACAATGGAGGTAACTCCACCAAAAGGGTAGACCTATGTCCACTGGCAAAAAGAAAATCTCCGCGTACCTCACCCACGACCTAGAGGCCCGAGCCAAATCACTGGCGGCATCTAAGCAAATGAGCCTCTCCACCTTCGTTGCTTACCTTCTGAGCCGGGAGGTTGAAGCGCACGAGGGCACCACGCCCGCTTCAACACAGGAACCCTCTGTACTGCCCGCAGTACAGCTTGAAGCCCCTGAGCTTCCCCAGTCCGCCGCTGCGGTTAAGTCTGAGCCCGCTAAAGAAACTAAAGCGCCCGTGCTTGACGATGATGATGAAGACGACGCTGTTCTATACACACCGCCGCCGAGAAGACCGCGACCTGTTGTTATTGAGGAAGGGCTCTCAGCATATGAACCGCCATCCCGAGAGAGAATGCATCGAGAGATTGGGATTGCTAAGCAGGTTCAAGAACCAGCCGCTCAGTTTAATGATGACGAAAACCCTTTCCCTGACGACGAATGTGAACCAGAGCGTGATTTTGACGACGAATACGACGAGGATTTAGAGCGAAGAAAACAATGGGAGCTTAACAGCATCAAATCCCAGTTCAGGAGCAATCCAGCCAAATTGAAGGAAAAAGTGGCCGAGTGGAAGGAGAAGTACGAGGCGTGACAAAAGCATAAATCACTCGCTAAAAGGCTCCCAACGGGGGGCCTATTTTTATGGGCATAAAACCTCAAAAGATGTTCCCCTCAGAAACGCCAGGTTGACCACCTCTCACCACTATCGACCTGGTATGTTTCAGTCATGGAACAAATTAGAGTAAACACCTATGAAAGTCGTTGTAAATTTCTCATTCGAATCGCCCGGCTTGGAACAGAAGCTCAAAGATTTACGAGCTAACCGAGACCGGAAACTATTTCCCAGAAACGAGAACTTTTACGATTTTCTACGGGTGAGGAGATGCCAGTGGTGGTTCTGGGAGCAAGGCCAGCGGGCCATTAGTCTCGAAACTCTCCGCTCGATCGAAGCCAAGCTCGAAACCAGTCTTAATGTTTCAGTCCCCAATCTTTAGGAACCGCATCATGCGAACCCAACCCAACTTAAATCCCGAAGTCGAAGCTGCCCTCTTAAAGCTTGAGGTGCTTCTCACCCGCTATCACCAGGAGAAATCACCCAATGACAATCAAATCTCAAATGGAATATCTTGGCAAGCTCCTGCCGGGGATGCTTGATCGAGCCGTTATCGAAAATACTTTGAGGCTTCAGAACGCTGAATCCAAAATTGAAAAGGGCTCTCTAGCTGCTGCAAACAACTAGAGAGCCCATGAGCTGAAGAAGCTGCAAACTTCCAAGCTCGATTTCACAAAACGCACCCACGTCAAATAGGAGGTCTTGCTGCTTAATTCTAGCAGGCGGGCCTCCACCCGATCTAATCAAATGGAGGCACGTTGTGCTAGAAGTTTTCGCCCAAACTGAATACGAAGCAAACTTTGAAGTTTACGGTGGTCGTGACCTCGACCCTGACCTCGATGCAAAGGTCAAAAAAGCTGGTCGTGGCGCTGCTACCCTAACCGTCGCTGCGGCGATGGTGTCCGGTATTAACTTCTGCGGTGGTACTCCTTCTGCAAGCGCCAGTGAAGGTAGCGGTGTCCTCCACACTGAAGTTCAGCAGAACCCTGTTAACAAGCTGCTGCGCGATGCTGTCAAAGCTACTGTCAAGCGTGATGCCAACGGTAATCCTCAGATTGTTGAAGCTGAAGCTCCTGTTCCAGCTGCTGAGGTTGTGGGGGCTGAGCCCGCTGCTAAAGTTCCTCAACCTGATGTTCAACCGCTCGCTAAAGAAGCTGACGCTCCTGGTGCTGGTGACCTGGTTCGTGGTTTCGTCAAAGGTTCTTTGAATCTGATTGACCGCGACGCTGAGCCTCTGACTGCGCCCCAGATTGGTGGTGAAGAGGTTAAAGGTACCGAAGGTGATGTACAGGCTGCTTCTAATGAGCAAGCTGCTGACAAGCCGGTGGCCACCGAGCACAACATCCATGACATCGACATCACACAGTACAAATTCGCGGACATGTCGGACTCCAACTGGGTCTTCTTGGCTCAGAAGAAGTTGAATCACCTGGGCTATGAACTTCCTGTTACTGGGAACTTCGGGCCTTTGACGAAGACTGCGATCATGAGGTTTCAGTTCGACCACGGTCTGGTCGCTGATGGTGTCGTGGGTATGGCTACTAAGCAAGCGTTGATGGATGGGATGGTTCCTGCCGAGGGCGATCGTATCAACCAGCGCAAGCCTCTGGTTCTCTGGAGTGCCGAGGAGATTCTCTCTGGTGAAGACCTTCACAACGGTCGTGGTAGAGACAAAGCTTCCTACATCAACGGTATTCCCGTAATTTCGCATCAATACCAGCGGGATTTGGGGAACGGGCCTCGTCCTCACCGCGGTGTTGACCTCCCCTTCGCTAAGGGTCATAAAATCCTGGCTGTGGGTACTGCGGCTAAAGTCTGGTATGACGCTGCTGGCGGCGGTTTGGTCATCGAGCAGACTCACCCCAGTATGCCTGGCAGTTTGATTCAGGTTCTTCACTGTAACTCTGCTTTTGGTAAGAGCTGGACTTACTACCGTGACAACGGTAAGCAAACCTTTGAGGTTGACCCCGCTGAGGTTGGTCGCAAGATTATCGGTGAGGTGGGTAACACCGGCATCGGTCAGGGTGCCCACTCTCACATCGGTGTGAAGATGCTTGACGGTAAGCGCTACGGTCAGCAGGTTCAATCGGGCGCTGAGAACTTCATCCTGGTTCGTTCCACCCTGCCTCACCTTTTGCACTGGGGATTCGAGGAGGACATCCACGTTGCGATGGGGCCTCCCGCGTTCAAAGACCACGGCAATCGTCTTGATGTTGCTGCTGTTCCTAACGTCAGTGACATCCAGGCTCTTAAGGGTGAAGTCGTTGCAGCTCCCTTGGAAGCGCCTGCTCCTGTTGAAGTTCAAGCTGAGGCCCCTGCGTCCGCTCCTGAAGCTAGTGGTGAGTACATCCCCTTTGGCGGGCGGGTTTCTGAGAACGCTGCCGAGCGCGTAATGGCTGACCCCAAAGGTGCTGCTTCTCTCGTTGATGTCGCCCGTCACATGGGTTTAGACCCGATTGAGTTTGTGGCTTTGATGTCTTGGGAAAGTGGTGGGACTCTAAATCCCAACGCAATGGGCGGTGATCGTGATGAGTATAAAGGCCTAATCCAGTTTTCTCCTAGCAACGCCATAAAGTACGGGGTTGAGGGTCAAATCTCCATCAGCGAAATGGCTCCTGCTGTCATGGAGTATCTGATTGATCGTGGGTTCCGCCCTGGTGAGCACGACATCAGACACGCCTACTCCGCGATTCTCGTTGGCACTGCTCGTGAAGACTACCGTCACCCTAAGACTGGGAAGCTTGCTTGGGATATTCCCGACAGCAATACTACCACCGTTCGAAACGCTCATAAGTATTTCCAGGGTGGTGCACATCACGAGCGGGCGCGGTCTTTCCTCGAAGCTAGCCTGGGTTCCGTTCCTACTAAGCCCGTGCCCCAAGAAGTGATTGTTGAAGAGCCTCCCGCTGAGGTTCCTGAGGTATCTGCTATTGACCCCGCATCTGCCAAAGAAGGAGCTCCTGCTGCTCATTTCTATGGTGAGGAAATCGAGCTTGAACCCCTTGATGACGAGCCGCCTGCCCCCGGCCTCTTTGGACGATTGGGTCGGGCGTTTACTCAGCCTAGCGGACAATCTTTCCAGCCTAAATAACAAGGACTCATCTACCAATGTTCAATCAATTGAAAACAATTCAAGTTCTGGTTCCCGCGGTCGCCCTAGGTTTTTGTCTGGGGTTGCCGCTGAGCCTAGAAATCGAAGCCGACCGCCGATTTCTGGTCTACACAGTTTATGGTCACACGGCAGTTCGCCTAAGAATTGCGGATGCCAGACGTTCTATCAATCCGCAGTTCTTTTAAGCTCAGAAAAAATCTAGCTAGGGGCTCCATCCGGGGCCTTTTTATTAGATAGAAAATATATGGGTTGAACAGACTTTGCTGGCATCAAATTGATAGTGTTCCAACATGAAACAAAAGGGATAACCCCCGAGGATTTATGGAAAATAACCCAACTCAAATTGTCGTCCACGAAGGTCAAGAAATTAGTGTTTCAGCTGAGGTTGCCGCTCTCATTCAACAGGCCGCGGCCCTTGCTGCTCAAGAGGCTCTACGCAATGCTGGCCTCGCTGCCAACGGCGCATCAAGAGGACTTGGTTCAGTCGCCAAAGGCGCTACTGTCGGTGTTGGCAAAATAATCTCAGACACTGTCGCTGAAGTAAAAACTGACCTAAAGAATGACCCTAAGCGGTTTCGGATTGGTGTTCAGCGCATGGTCTTCGCCTGCGGGTTGACTGGTTTTCTCTGCCTATTCACTGGCGTTGCGATCGGTTTGGGCGACCCTGCTCACCAAGTTCAAATCTCGCCCGCTGAACATGCAACTCAAACCGTCGAGGAAGCAGCAAAATGAAAACCCAGAAATTTATCGCTTACACCGCCCTTGGTGTTGCCTCAGCTCTAACCGTTGGTTGTAATCAGCCCGGACAAGCTAATCTCGATGCCGTCGATAGTCTTAATGACCAACAGACCGCTGAGGTCATCACAGTTAGAGATGGTGGTGACTCCGGTGATGTAGAGGGCTGGAGCGCTGAGCAAGAGCTGGCCCTAGACACCCTCAGTGCTGGCTACTTCAGCACTAAGAAATAATCCCAACTCCCTGGAAATCGAAACAATGAAACTCATCCAACTCCTATTCGTAGGTCTAGCCGCTGGTCGAACCCTAGAACAAATCGAAGAATCCCGTCGCGCGTTCGGTTAATAAGTTCTAATGGTCTCGCTCATTCCTGGTCGGGACTTCCCCATATATAAGGCTATAAGAAAGTGTCAAACTCCCTTCTGCATGTCGTCTTCTCGTCTGGTCTCCTAGCTCTAGCCCTCACCAGCCATCAGAAAGAACCTGAGTTCCATCCCATATTGCCCTCTCCTGAGACCCTAGACGCGCTCGTTAATGTCTCCATCACCGCTGTAAAGACCATTCACTTGGGGACTGACCCGAGTGTTCTAGACCTACATGATGCCAATGTTTTGTCGGTTAGCGATAAGTTCAAAGGCCCCGGCTGGGATGGGATGTTCCAAAGCATTGCTATCCAAGATTTAGCTTTGGGTCATCGCCTGCGCCTGGTTGTGGACTTTCTCAACGAGAACGTAATTGTCACCTTGGGATTTGATAGTCGTCTGCTGACTGAGAACGAATTCCAGTTGGGTGTCGCTCAATTCCTCGATGAACATCCAACCCGTGGTGCTGACGAGTTGACTGAAGGGTTGATGCGCGATGGGGGTGATGAAGTCTTCCAATCTCAGATGAGTGCCCTACTGCCCATCGATGATGGGGCCTTTGACGAGAACCTGGGCCATACCTCTGGAATGTTTAAGGCTACCGTTCTGAATCTGTCAGCCCAGCAGGAGGATGGTGAGTTCAATGTTGAGGTGACTGAGATTGAAGAACTCCTGAAGAGTCTAGATAAGAAACAAAATAAGTTCCAGCGAACCGTGAAGCGCGATCGCCTGGCCAAAGAACTTCTACCTTGGACTCTCGCTGCTGAATCTGGTGAGGGTACTGACTTGGCTTTGTTGCTGACTCTTTTGCATGAAGCGGGTCATCAGGTCTACGCTAAGGCCGCTAAGAACTTTCCCAATGATGTGGCTGGCTACGTGCCGGTGAAGCAGAATGTCTCCAGGTATGGACTGGCAACGAGCGGCGAGGCTTTTGGAGAAGGTTTTGTCTGGTTCATCCTTGACCCCGCTGGTATGAAAGATGAAGCTCCTGAGTACTTCGCCTGGGTTGAGAAGTGTTGGGAGCTGGCTAATAAGTAAATGTTCTCCCCTATCAAAAGAGTCATAACCCTCTCAGTATCTATTCCGCTCGTCGTAGGAGGGTTTCTATCAGCTGCTGTAGCGTTCGGTCAGCCTAAAGATCAATCCTTTAAGACAACCTCGGTGGCCCTGCCCCAGCTGGTCAATAGTCATTTTAATATAGACACCAGAGAAATTCTCGTTGCAGCCATCAGCGAGCGCGTGGAAGCTCCTACGGCTAAAGAGGATTATGAGTTCGATGTTCCCGCGCAGATTGTTAGCTATGTCAGCGGTGAGAAGGTTGGGGATGTCCTGGTAGGTTATAAAGCTGTTGGCTCTGTCACAGCTCAAGTAGACTTCGATGCGATACAAGCTGACAGCATCCGAATCGAGGATGGTCAAACAATACTGACCCTGCCGCCCGCTCAGTTTGTTGATGGCTTTCTAGATGTTACTGACGTTGGTCTAGCTGAGGAAGCTAGGGAGAAGCTAGCTGGCCATATCGGTTTCACATTGATGATGGAAGCCCAACGCAGCGGGCAAGGCCAGATGCTTGAGCAAGCCTGCGACGGTTCTCTCTTCTACGAAGCGAACGAAGAGGCCGCAAAAGTTCTCCAGACCTTCGTTGATTCAGTAGAAGTTTCTGAGTCCACCTGCGAGCTCAATTGAGTTTTCATTACTTAAAAAGCTTCGGTTCTCACACCAATGGTTGAACAGTCTTGCTGAGATAAAATTGGTACACTTGGGACAAGTTTGGTTTAAATGATCCAAATCTGGCGCATTCAACTAAGAGAATATGACGCACAAAACCGCCGCAACATGCTCGATAAATTGTAAAACTCAATCAAGGACTCAAGACTCAATGCAACAGCTAATCATCGGATTCGACCCTGGCAACCACTGGACTAAAGTCTGTGTTAAGACACCTGACGGAAAGCTAGAGAAGATTGTTATTCCTTCTTCGTTAGCTACTAACCAGAATAGTATTGTTCAAGAAGAGAGCTCCGACAGCTTCACTCTATTCACCGATCCTGAGAAGGATAACAGCCGCGAGTTTTTCAAATCTTGGAGTACGAATCCGGTCTACAACCCCTTTCAGGTAATTGTGGGTGACCCCAGCGGTAATGGCAAGCCTCGTTACGCATTTCCAATGCTAGTCTCTGCAATCTGGCCATATATACAGAATGGGGACTGCCTGAAGGTCGTAGTTAGTGTCCATGACAAAAGTGCCTATGGTCAAGCTATGAAAGAGGGTTTAGATGGCGTCCATAGTGTTACCTACACCTCAGCTGATGAGAAGCAAGAAACCAAAACCTTTTGTATCAGCGTTCTGAATGTTGTCTACGAAAGCGCTGGGGTTGTCCTTGGGCAGGAGAGCCGTCCGTTAAAGTCTTTTATTCTCGACATTGGCGGCGGCACTGTTTTGGCAATTCCCATGAACAAAGCGCGCCTTGCCCTTGACTCTGTAATCGAGCTTCCTCACAGCGGTGTTAAAGCCTTGCTCGGGAACTTGACCGTCTGTAATGAACTCAAAGCTCTGATTCGCTCTGATGCGGCTATGGCTCCCCACTACGCGCGGGTCATGTCTAACGAGGGTTTGATGTCCATGCTCAAGAACAAAGGGATCGCTACCGTAGGGAAGATTAAACTCGACTGCCGCGATGTGCTCGCACCTGTGGCCACCCGCTGGCTGAATAGCCTGGAGAGCGAATTGCACCAGAGCCTGTCGGCCAGCTACTTAAACGAGCCTGGGCGGACACTACTGCTCTCTGGTGGTGGCTCCCTCGTTCCTGGGGTTAAGGAATGGGCCTCAGGTCTTGGCTTCAAGACTGTCTCTGACCCCCAATTCGCGAATGCCCTAGGTTTGCACTCTCTCGCACAAGAACTATCCCAAAAGGTGGCCGCATAATGACAACTTCAAATTCCAAGCCCAAAGCCCGTAGAAAAAGCACTAAGCGAGTGGAACGGAACACCGTTCGTGTCTCGACTCAAAAAGGACTGATTGCTAAAGCCCGCGAGGTTCTTGGCGAAGCTGGAAGTGCTCTCAGTGATTCTGAACTGCTGAACTACGCTTTGATTAGCTTCATCCAGAAATCAAGCACTCATGCTGAATTAGCCCCAACGGTTCAGATGGTTCCTCATACGGTGGTTCCCCACCAATCCGTACCTGTCGTCATCCATCAGCCCACGCCTACGCTCGCGCCCGCGCTTGATGAGGATGGCCTAAGTGATGATGATTGGGGTGTTGACTGACCCTGAGGCATCAAGAGCACCCCCCATCAGCTCCTTTAAATTTATCTCAACTACCTACGCGCGTAGTATTCATAGCTTCACTGGTTCCTTGGTGACTCTGTCTGGAGCAGTAGCGACAACCCGCAAGCTGCGCGACCCGCGCCATGGTTCTATTCAATTAGTTTTCCCAGCGAGTGGGTTGTTCAGCACCATATGAAATGCACAAAAACGAAGAATATGGTGAAGTGTTTCCATTCAATTAGTTTCCTCAGCGAGTGAGGACGTTACATTGCAGAAATGGTTTTTGAGACTTTTGTAGTCTGGGAGTTTCCATTCAATTAGTTTCCCTAGCGAGTGGGGAGCATCAGGCCGCTTAAAACCCGTGTCAGGCGATGCAAAGTTGTTTCCATTCAATTGGTTTCCCCAGCGAGTGGGGAGAACTCAGAGAGGTTGACGGTCATCTTAGGATCATTCGCTGGTAGTTTCCATTCAATTAGTTTCCCCAGCGAGTGGGGAGCAGGCGTTGAGCGATGCCCTTGACGAGTACCAGGAGATTTCCATTCAATTAGTTTCCCCAGCGAGTGGGGAGACAACATCTGGGTCAACCTCTGCCACTACTGGGAGAAGCAGTTTCCATTCAATTAGTTTCCCCAGCGAGCGGGGAGCCACTGCGACGGCACTACGGTTTGGCCGTAAGCTGCAAACTGCGACGGGTAAGGTTCCATTCAATTAGTTTCCCCAGCGAGTGGGGAGCAGGTGGTGCGGCGGCGGTGGAGTGAGTGCAGGGGGCGGTTTCCATTCAATTAGTTTCCCCAGCGAGTGGGGAGATACCTTGTTGCCTTGGGGAGCATTTCTAGTTCATAAGTTTCCATTCAATTAGTTTCCCCAGCGAGTGGGGAGGTCACTACAATCACCCCGAGCACGGCGATGGCATTGTGTTTCCATTCAATTAGTTTCCCCAGCGAGTGGGGAGAACTCAAACCTGGAGCTTTGTGTTTTTTCACACTAAGTTAATTAAGTTTCCATTCAATTAGTTTCCCCAGCGAGTGGGGAGAAAAATATTTTTCTTTAGGCGCGATCGGTCGGAGCCTGGTTTCCATTCAATTAGTTTCCCCAGCGAGTGGGGAGTCTGGGTAGATAACAACGGTTCACTTGCTGACCTTGAGTTTCCATTCAATTAGTTTTCCCAGCGAGTGGGGAGTTGTTACGGGTGGGGAGAACCTTTCGGATTCAGCCATCTACGAGTTTCCATTCAATTAGTTTCCCCAGCGAGTGGGGAGATACAGCCTGGTGATTGTTTTTCCTTCCTGAGGTTCGGGGACGTTTCCATTCAATTAGTTTCCCCAGCGAGTGGGGAGTTACCAGGTATCGAAAGCGGTTGAAAGCACTAAAGTAACGTTTCCATTCAATTAGTTTCCCCAGCGAGTGGGGAGCTTGGGGTTAAGTACACTTCATTCTGGCTCTACCTTAGAGTTTCCATTCAATTAGTTTCCCCAGCGAGTGGGGAGGATCGCATCAAGTACACCACCACCGGTTCCGTTAACCTGGAGTTTCCATTCAATTAGTTTCCCCAGCGAGTGGGGAGCCACTTGCTCCCGGCCGTCGCCGGGGATGTGGCTGTAGTTTCCATTCAATTAGTTTCCCCAGCGAGTGGGGAGACCCGGTGAGCTACCGACAGCCGAGCCGGTTTGATGAGTTTCCATTCAATTAGTTTCCCCAGCGAGTGGGGAGACGATTCTGACTGACCCCAACATTCTGGCCAATTATGCTGTGTTTCCATTCAATTAGTTTCCCCAGCGAGTGGGGAGTTTAGGTTCGAAAGAGAAGACGTTGCTAAGACTTGGGTTGGTTTCCAATCAATGTACTCCCCAGCGAGTGGGGAGGTAGCGACCCATGGCCCATGACCTACGCCACAGAGCAAGACTTCATCGACCGCTTCGGGTTTCCATTCAATTAGTTTCCCCAACGAGTGGGGAGTCGAAAGAGAAGCCATTGCCGCCAATGTTGCACCTTCTAGTGTATGCAATGAAGTTTCCATTCAATTAGTTTCCCCAGCGAGTGGGGAGATCCCGGATGGCGCTGTGGGGTTGTTTCCCTGCAAGACCAGCAGTTTCCATTCAATTAGTTTCCCCAGCGAGTGGGGAGTCGATGCTGTCGCAAAAATCCATCCTTTAATGGATTCTGTTTCCATTCAATTAGTTTCCCCAGCGAGTGGGGAGCCCACTGTGGCCGCTAAGCAACTGCCCGTAGACGAATAGTTTCCATTCAATTAGTTTCCCCAGCGAGTGGGGAGTATTACGGCTCTAGCAAGGGTGTAATTTTTAGGGGTTTTGAGAAGTTTCCATTCAATTAGTTTCCCCAGCGAGTGGGGAGAACAACACTGTTTGGAGTGCCCCGCTTATGTTGCTGACGGGTTTCCATTCAATTAGTTTCCCCAGCGAGTGGGGAGTGGGTAGAGATTTTGCTTACGGCCAAAAAGCCGAGCAAAATGTTTCCATTCAATTAGTTTCCCCAGCGAGTGGGGAGCCCACGACGAAAACGCCCTGCTACTCAGCGCCTACCGGGCGGAGTTTCCATTCAATTAGTTTCCCCAGCGAGTGGGGAGCCAGAGCATGATTGACTACGAAGCCGCAGAACCCCTGATCGAGTTTCCATTCAATTAGTTTCCCCAGCGAGTGGGGAGTTGGCAATCTTTCCTCCCTTTGAATGTGATCTGTTAGCCACGTTTCCATTCAATTAGTTTCCCCAGCGAGTGGGGAGCAAAAGCTCCGTACTGTGGTGAAAACCACTGGCGCTAAAGTTGAGTTTCCATTTAATTAGTTTCCCCAGCGAGTGGGGAGACATCTACAACGGCTACTCTGTGGCTCGCCTGGCTGGCATGTTTCCATTCAATTAGTTTCCCCAGCGAGTGGGGAGTAAAACCTACGCTCACGACTTCATTGCGCTACACGATGATGGTTTCCATTCAATTAGTTTCCCAGCGAGTGGGGAGTGGGTAGCGATTGGCTTCTGTTCTGGAAAAATGCCCGTATGTTTCCATTCAATTAGTTTCCCCAGCGAGTGGGGAGCCACCATTGAGGTGCTGCGGGCCAAGTCCAGCATCCGCTGCCAGATGTTTCCATTCAATTAGTTTCCCCAGCGAGTGGGGAGTTCTCACGATAATACTCCGGAATCACAGTTCGACTTTTGGGTTTCCATTCAATTAGTTTCCCCAGCGAGTGGGGAGCTGTGGTATTGGAGCCTCCACTATTGGTGAGAAGGTTCCTCCAAGTTTCCATTCAATTAGTTTCCCCAGCGAGTGGGGAGGATTGATGCTCTTAGCAAACATGGGTACACAGTAAACGATCTGTTTCCATTCAATTAGTTTCCCCAGCGAGTGGGGAGAACCTGGCAGAATCCACTCAACATCTCATGACCGCTCAACAGTTTCCATTCAATTAGTTTCCCCAGCGAGTGGGGAGAAGGTGCAAATCTGGTTCACGCGAAAGCTTGATGATCAGTTTCCATTCAATTAGTTTCCCCAGCGAGTGGGGAGGACCCGAAGCTTAGCCACCTTGAGTACCCTTGTACCACCAGTTGGCAATTGTTTCCATTCAATTAGTTTCCCTAGCGAGTGGGGAGGGTTGTACCGAGATTCAGACTTCGCGGCTTCAATCTCGAGTTTCCATTCAATTAGTTTCCCTAGCGAGTGGGGAGGGCTGGCATGGCGTGGTGAAGGAGATCGTAAAGCCGGTGTTTCCATTCAATTAGTTTCCCCAGCGAGTGGGGAGAAGATCACCGGCACCTGGCGGCAACCGGGGCCGGTACCGGTAGTTTCCATTCAATTAGTTTCCCCAGCGAGTGGGGAGTTGTAGTTGATAGGGCGATTCATTCCCCCGCTACAGGTTTCCATTCAATTAGTTTCCCCAGCGAGTGGGGAGACCTATTCAATTGGATGAACTACCAAGGAGTGGAACCGAAAGGTTTCCATTCAATTAGTTTCCCCAGCGAATGAGGAGCTACCAGTTCCAGGAAAAGGTAAATCTACGTATACAAAGTTTTCATTCAATTAGTTTCCCCAACGAGTGGGGAGATCCCAGGTAAGGGCAAAAGCACATACACCAAGCACTTGTTTTCATTCAATTAGTTTCCCCAGCGAGCGGGGAGTTTCGGCTCGCCATACATTCAATTCACAGATAACATCAATCGGTTTCCATTCAATTGGTTTTCCCAGCGAGTGGGGAACAGAACTTCAAGCTTGAGTCTATTTCTTTGCCTGAGGCTTACACGGTTTCATTCAATTGGTTTTCCTAGCAAGTGGGGAGTTATTTCCGAAAACATCGTCCAAGCAAATCATTCTTATAGAATGGTCTTTAAATCTTGATGGATAGTTGCCATTAAGCTGGCTGTTTGAATAGATTCAAAGTTCTGATTGGTAATAGAGTTAAGGCAGTTTAGTAATCGTTTCTGCCAAGCAGCTCTATTTTCTTTGGTGCCCCAGGCACGAAACACCTCTCTTTCATCTAAGCCTAGAAGTCTGTGGAACTGTTGATTTCGTATGCTGCTAGCCCCTTTCCAAATGATGTTGATGTTTTCGTTGTCAGAAAATTCTGGGTGAGCTGTTTCAAAAAGTTTAAATAAGCTTCCGCTATAAAGCATCAAGCCATCAGTTTTGTCTGCCAGTTCTTCTTGTAAATAAGCAGGCAAACCACTTCCTTCTCGCAAAAAGGCAACTGGAGCACCCTTTTTGTTCGCCTTGATATCTTCTTGGTAGTACCACTTGGCCCAGTCGCTCAACATACCTTCTGCCGCACGAAAGCTGTGGAACAGAGCTTCTACAGTATTGCCCTGTTCTAGCCGCACCAACGCCAAAAAAGCTGACTCGTAGCCCGCCCACCACCACTCTTCCGTTCTATCAGGTGCCTCTTGGAGTGAGGCAGCAAACTCAGCAAACTTCGCTTGGTTCCATAAAATAGCTGAGTTGAGCAAATCCTCAATTCTCCGCCCAATTGCTGGCTCTATGATTGGTATATCTTGCCTTAAGACATCCTGTACACCTGCATAGTCGTAGCGATGCAAGAGCCGTCTGGCTTCTTGCAGTCGAATGCCCCAGAGGTAAGTTGAGCTAGGAATCAGCTCTGAAGAAGTCTGAAATTCGTTGCTGACTAAAAATTGAACCTGTGAACCAAACCGGGTCAGCGTCACAAACTGCACCGCTGACGATAGCGCTGGGGTGCCCGCTTGGTGGCTTACGTAGACTGGCTTGCGTGGGGTCCAGTCTACTTGGCCAAGCAAAGCTTGGATCAGTGACAGGGTACTATCCCAATGGTCTAGGCCAGGGCAGTTGGCCTCTGGGCTTACCAAAAGGTACTGCTGGGTAGCGTCGGGTAAGGCTTGGCCCAGATAATGCCGCAGCAGGGGTTCGAGTTCGCAGGTGTCCCGCCAGTAGGGATCTTTAGGTTGGCGATCCCTCTCTCCAAACAAATTGCTTTGGTCGGTCAGCAAAACCACAATGCGCTGAGGCTGCCATTGACATTGCGCCAAGCCCTGAAGCAGAGCCTCTAGCCGAGGAAACCGCAGAGTAGCAACATGGTTTTCGATCTGGTCAGCATACACCGCTCCTAGTGCCCTAGCCGGATAGGAGAATAGCCTTTCGCCTGTTGGCGTAGACACCTCAGTCTTTAGAAACAGAGGTGACGCCAATCGTCTATCCTTGGCCCGGCGCTTCAGATCGTCCCAATGGGTGGCAGTAGACAGGAAGACATCGCTATCTCCAACGGTCAAAATCCAGGTTGTCATAGCGCGGTGTATGGGAGTAATAGGCCGCTATTGGGGCCAGAGCAGGGCAAAGTCGGTTTGCTCTTGGTTTAGGAACGTAAGAAACTGCTGAAAATCGGGGGAGTTATCAGGAAATAGCGTCAGCAGTTCCAGGTATTGACAGTCAGCGGGCATGATAGCCAGCGGTTTGCCGGTTGGGTCATCTTTGCGCTTGACCAAGCGCACCACCGGATACATGCGATGCCACAGGCGACCGATTTTGCCCATTTGCCCAGTAACTGAGGTTTTGTAGATAGAGCCTTCGGTGGTACCAGCGGAACGAATGTCCTCACGGTAGGGGCCATGGAGCCAAGCGATCGCTCTGCTATCGTCTTCATGGCCAGCTAGGCGACCCCACACCTGCACCTTGTTTGGGTGCCACGCTTCGCGCCAGTCTGTAGCCCAATCTCTGCTGGTGCGGCCTTGCATCTCTACCCACTTTTGGGCTGCGGCCCTGACCGCATTGAGGAAAGGGGTAATGTTTTCTGGCTTACGCACTTTATGGTTTTGGGTGAGCGAGTCTGCCCCCCACTGCCAATGGCACCCGATCAACGGTTTGCCTGATAGCTCAGCATAATCTTTGTGAAACAGGCGGTGGTCGGCCCGTCGCCAAGACTTACCAAACCCGCCAAAGACCATGGCAAAGTTCATCAGTGCCCTCACCAAGTTGTTTAGAGCCTGGCGCTGAGCCGTATCATCTAGCGGGCGATTGAGCATCCAGTGCAAGTCACCCTCGATATCGTAGGTCGGCTGCTCCCAGCGATCGCGCCCATAGGTGCCCATATTCACCCGGCTGGGCTGAAAGCTCATGGCCAGTAGGCCAACATCGCCCTTTCCCTTCACGCTGCCAAACAGATCATCAACTAGACGTTCGGCATTGTCTGCTGAGGTTAGACCACCAAACAGCCTTAGGGCGTGCCCCCGCAGCGCTGCACGAAAGACGTTGGGTCGAAACTCTGAGGATTTATCAATGAGCTTGGGGGCCTGCCCCTCTCCTTTAAGCCTGCATTTGAATAAAACCTCACCAGCATGGTCAGCTACCTGGCCGTAGCCCGCGCTTACTCGGCAGCCGAGGCCACCGGCTAGTGCAGTTTCCCAAATTTGCCAAATAACCTCCCATTCGGTGGGTTCTAGTTGCTGAGTGCTAGAGATGCCAAACTTTAGCTGGGGCTGGTAGAGCGAAATCTGGGCAAAGGCGCTGGTTCGTTTTTCGCGCTGCACCTGGCGCTCTTGCTGGGGGTGAATCATATCCACCAATCCCTCTGTCCAGTTAGAGCTGGTGGGGTAGCCGCCGTGGAACCTCAAAATGCCAGGCTGAAAGTCTTTACCAGGAAGTTCTTTGCCGCAGTAGCGATTAGCCTGCTCTGGGCTACACGCCTTTCGAAATGCCCCTTTCATACTGCTGCCAGGGTAAAAGGGCCATCCGTAGGCCCCAATGACAGGGCGAATAATTCCGTCGTCTTGGCCACCGTTGGTAACAAACCGCCAGTTAATTTCATAGGGTTTGTGGTTGCCGGTTTCGGGTAGCTGGGGCAGGCGATCACTGGCCTTGTCGATCCATTCATCGACCCACAGTTCTACATCTTGGGGTTCATTTGCCTTGGTGCGATCAGGGTAAATGCGCTGGAGTTGGCAACGACCATCGATCTGTGCCCGAAACATCATTGGCACTTTCTGATCAGCATTGGGGATATTAGGCATCGTCTCTAGCCCCTCCCTTATACCGCTGAGTCCACCAAATTAGGGCATCGCAGAGCTGAGCCAGCACAGCTAGAGCTACACGTTGGTCAGCCAGATCAAGCTTCCAAAGCTCTGCCGAAACTTCTTGAATAGCTTGAGTATCTGTAAACTGAACGTTCCCATTGGGGATAGTGACGCCAGTTCTGGCCATAATGCTAACAAAAGCATCCCAAGTTTCTTTCCAAAACTGAGCCTTGTTTTGTTCTTTGTCTTGCAGGCGCAGTTGCTCGCCCCAAAACCTTTCCAAACCATAAGAAACGGACATTCGCATTTTATGAGCCTGGTTAAGCGAGGCTTTTTTAGAGCGCTGTGTTGGAGGAAGTGCTTCGTCTCGCTGGCGTGCTGCCAGCACCAGCTGCTGGGCTTCTCGATCTAAACCGTAAGAGTTCCATGCCATGGTTAGTACGCTCCTCCTAGGGTGACCTGGCAGCGTCCAAAGCCCACGGACTCTAGACCGCCAAAATACAGTTCATCGGATGATTCATTTTCTCCAAAGGGTTGCCACCCAGTGTTTTTCAAAGCAATGGGGAAGATCAGCACGCTGCCCTCGGGCAATGCTTCCACGTTAAAGAAGGCTCCCTTTTCGGTATCGACTTTTTTCATGTCATCTACCAGCTTCACCCGGCTCTGTCGGTAGAGAGCCATATCGTGCAAGATGGCGATGTCGTTGTCAGCCACAACAACCGTTTGCTTGGGGTCAATGTCAAACCCTGCTGGTACCCAGGGCGAAAGATCAACCTCTTGCTCAATTTCCAAAAAGCCGAGATTAAAGAACAGTACCTTGCGACCCGTACCCAGTGGTCGAGCCTGTAGACCGCTCTGTGCCGAGTAAGGTAGCGGCAGATCTGATGTAATCTCAGCAATCCGCTTGTAACGCTTGAGCAGGTAAGGGCAGGTGACCCAGACAATGGGCTGTCCTGGGCAAAACACCGGCAGCCAAACCAGGGACGCATACTCAAATTTGACGATCGCCTCGGTAGTGCCGCCATCTTTTTGCCCTTCCACAGATTCGTGACCATACCAATGGTTTTCATCAGTAGTGCCAGCGCGCATATCGGCTCGAAACCTGCCCCTAATAGAGCTACCGGGGATGATGCCTGTTTGAGTAAACTGGTCTCGAAAAATCAGGTTGAGATTGCCACTTTCTTCTCCAGCGCTAGCGCCGACATGAAGTGGGGCTAGGGTTTTTATGATGCCGAAGGCTTTGGAATACATAGTGTTAGCTCCTTGAAATATCAACAGGCAGACAGAGATTGCACCCCAGGTGCTTGAGCGGAAAGCCCTCTCTGGGGAACCAATCTTCTGGCCAGTCTGACCAGGGTTTGCCGATGGCATCTTTGAAAACGTAGACCGTGCCAGTGGGCACAGCGTATCGCCCTCGGCTGAGTCGCCCCGCTTGGGTGGGTTGCTCCGTTTGGTTGTCTTTGGGTTGGCTACCCAGGCGATAGCGGTAGGGCAGAGGGCGATCAGTCAGCATCATCGGTCGCCGTTCGGAAAAATCAGAGTGGCGTGGGTAGCGCAGCGACAGGTGAGTAGACCCCCACAGCCCAGGGCCAATCAAAGCAAAGGCGTTTTCGATAGGGCGTTGTAGCAACTCTGTAATGGGGCTAGTCTCATCAATGTGGTGGCTGGTGACTTCGACTAGGTGGCTTTCACCGCCAAATCGATACCAACCATCGTCTAGGGGCACTGTAGATAGGTAGACCAGGCAAGTCTCAGCGTCGCCGCCATCCCACTTGTTGGGCAGCATCTGCACAGCGTTTTCTAGAAACAGACCATTCTCGTCGCGCACGTGGCGTTCATCGGATTTAAGGCTGGGGTGCAGCATAGGTAAAAACTCCCAGGGCGCTTTGGCAGCAGCCTGGTTGGCTTTGATGTCGTCGGGAGAGTAATCCCAACTGTCGATGCGCTGCCACTGGTAGTCGGCCTCAATGTCGGGGTGAGCAACCTCATCGCGCCACCATTGGTAGTTGCGGATCTCCCATTGGTCGGTGTCGTCTTCCCCGAGAATTTTGTGGCGCGGGACGGGTATATAAAAATTGTGGGGGGAATCTACATTGGCCCAAAAGGGGCCAGCTACAAAGAGCTGATGCCTAAGGGTTTCCTGGGATGGGGCATCGTCCTTGGCGTCTTTATGGGCACTGAAAATGAGCCCGGATAGGGTTGCTGCATCGGGCGGAAACTTTGCGCCGGAAAGACCCACCAGGTTCTCTGGGGACAAAAATGCCCCGGCGCTGCCGTACATAAACCCCAGGGGGTGGATGGTAATGATATGGGTAAACATAGGTGTGGTGCGCAACAGCAATGTCTAAGCGATCAACCTTGATTGGCAGCTAGGTACCAGCCGGTGTGAATGGCACCGTTGATCCAGTCGATCATGGCGAGGGGGTCGTTTTTGGGGCCTAGAATATCGGCAGCTTGATCAAATAGGGTTTGCCCATAACCCGGAAAATAGAGGTCGAAAAATTCAATCGCTATGGTGTCATCCCCTGCCGTGGGGTTCTGGCGGCTGGGAATTGCGTGCCGAGCTTTGAGCTGTGCCCAATCGGTGAAAATATGCGCCCAGTTGGGATTGTTGCCCCAGGAGGTGCCATTGCGATCGCAGTAGCTTTGCAGTACATCCAAGTCTTGCCAGCGGCAAGTCCATTCCACAAATTGGCCGCTGTTAAATACAATGCGAATCGTGACACGATCGCGCCCTAGATTTTTGGCCCGCTTCTGGGCCAGGCGACAGTGCTGTAATACATCTCGCTGGGGCACATTGGGTGATACCCACACAAACCCAACGCTGACGGTAATAGGGTGGCCGTGCTGCTGCCATTGAGCATTTAGCCCCATCAGCCAGTCCAGCGCTTGACTAGTAGCCAGGGGGCGATCGCTAGCTTGACCATATAAGACTCCTAAAAAGTCATCGCCACCGGCATAGACTACCCGCCCATGATCGCGAGACAGAGACTTGCTAAAGTCCTGCCCCCATTCCCTCATCTGGCGGCTGAAGTCGCGCACAGCTTCATCGCCTATTGGGGTTAACTCCTTTTGAAGGTAGTCACCCACATGATCGCCATCGCCCATAAACCATCCCGTCCATTGGCCTTTGCCATCACGGGTGTTGCGGTGAATATCGGTAAAGCCACTCTCTAACTCGCTAATGCCCAGTTCCCTGGCTAACTGGGGCCAGGTCACCAACCGTTTCACCAACTCGGGTACGCTCAACCGTTCGTTAGTAGCCAGAAATCGGCCTACAGTGTCTTCTTCGCTGGCATTAGGGCTACTCAGACGTTCGGCCAAAGCCTCATAAAAGCTTTCCATCTGCTGCCGTTCTGATGGCGACAACGACCAACCAGGATTTGAGTTCAATGCCCCTAGCCCCGGCCAGGCGATCGCATCTACCCCCGATAAACTAGAGCTTTCACCCACCCAATTCACAGCTACCCAGTCGCGCCGCAGCTTGCGAGTTTCCAGATCCTTCATGGCTGTTTGAATTGAGTCGCCATGGCCCCAAAATATCTCCCAGTGGTAGCGACCCCACTTGGCCCAGACTTCTTGCCAGTGGTAGCTCTCCCTTGGAAACGTATCTTGCAGGCGGGTTTCAACCCATTGGCGGCATTGGTCTAAAACCCTTTGCCAGGCTTGCAGCAAAGTTTGCTCGACCAGGTTGCGTGGGTAGTCGCCGCGGATGAGTAAGCGGTTGGGCATGCCCCGTTGCAGGTTAATCGAGGCTGGAGAAATCACCTCGCAATTGGCGGGGGTTGCCTCCACGAGCCTTTCGGCTAGATATGACAGCAGCCCGGAGGCCCCATACAGATCGCGCAGTTTGCGTGATTTTTCGATGAATCCCTGTACTGGAGCAAAGCTAATTGCTGTATAGATCTCTTCAGTCATGCCACCGCCTCCTGTGGAGAGATGCAGTGCAACTCCTTTAGTGGAGCGTCTAACAACCCCCAGAGCTTTGCTTGCCAGAATGCTTTTGACACAGTGCTTTCCTTTATTAGTGTCGTAGCTCGCGCCTAATCTAACAGAGCTAATGCGTAGATGCCCCCTTAAATTGATATTCCTTCAGATAACCAACATCTTGATAAAGGGTTGCTATATTTGGGTTTCCAGGGTTGAGCAAGCTTTTCAGGAATATTTTCTTTTTGTTGACATTCAGAAATAATGAGCAATGTCAGTTTAAATTCCTACGTAAATCCTCAGGCCTTTGAGCGATTAATGGTGCTGATTGCAACTCTGGTGCAGCATCCAGGGATTGGAGGGCGAGACCCCGAAGGTGAAAAACCCGGTGAGCACGATGCAGCGCAAGCCATTCTGAGCGAAATGGAGCAGGTCGCTCAAAGCCTGCAAATTACCTTGCCGGTCTATTCCGTCCATACCATTCGCAAAGACCTTAGAACCCTTCGCCGTTACAGGATTCTGGATGACCGCATGTACCGTTGGGGCTATTACCTAGGAACTGGTGCCTTCACCCGTTCAGAGCTTCAGGCAGCCCTTCAAGCCCTTGCTACTCAGGCCCATTACCAGGGTGACCCTCAAATTCGCCGCCTCTACGCAACTCTAGAACGCCGCCTGCGGGGTCTTGATCTAGAACTCGATGGCCAACTCTTTTACCCAGTGCGCACCCACCTCAGCCGCACCATTGTCTACACCGACCCCGAGGACATGATGGCTCAAGGCCGCTATCGCAGTACCCTGTTTCATGAGCTAGAGATAGTAGAGCAGGCGATCATTACAGGCCAATCTATTGAGGTGCTGCGCCACCGTGACCCCTACGGCAGCACGGGCACCGGCTACCTCCAGATTTACCCGCTTCAGCTGATTTACTCAGATGTGGCCTGGTATTTGCTGTTTGAGCACGCGCAAAGCCAGCACTTTGAGATTGTTCGGGTGGATCGCCTAAGCGAGCAGGTTAAACCTTTAGATTCAGGCGGGCGGGGTACGGCAGCTCAAACCCAAAGTCTAGAAGCTGCCCATCAATTGCTAAAGCAGGGGTGGGGGCTATACTTAGGCACCCCAGAAGAACAGCGGCAAGAGCGTGGCGGGCTGGCAGAGTTTGTGCTGGTGAAGGTACGGTTTTGGTACCCAATGGCGGAATTCATTTTGGAGGGCGATCGCCGCCACCCCAGCCAGATAGTGAAAAAGGGTACCCAGGCTGGGGAACCTTATGTGGATTTCTCGGTTAGCTTGCCCCAGCGATCACTGCAAGAATTTGGCCGCTGGGTTAACCGATTTATGCATTTGGCAAAAATTCTCTACCCTGAAAATTTGGCTCAAAAGCATAGACTCAATGCTCTGGCTTTAGCCAGCCGATATGTGGAAGATTAAGGAAAAGTGGAAGGCGAGAAAAGCTTGGCTCTACCGGAACTGGTATGCTACAAGCCCCGCAGTAAGTTCAAAATGATTGGCCTGCAAGGCTTTCAGCGCTTCTGGGGTACTGTCAGCATACTGATCCCCGGAGAGCCAAAAGCTTTCCCCTAAATGTTTCCATTCAATTGTTTTCCCAGCGAGTGGGAAGGAGCCACAAACTCCTGATCGGGTTCCCCGCAACCTGCAAGTTTCCATTCAATTGTTTTCCCAGCGAGTGGGAAGAAAGTGGGTACTGCGGGGAGTGTTTCACTCCCTATAGGTTTCCATTCAATTAATTTCCCAGCGAGTGGGAAGATCAGCCCCAGTTTGTCGCTGAAAAGCGTGCTGATGTTTCCATTCAATTGTTTTCCCAGCGAGTGGGAAGTCTTACCTCTACTACCCCTCCTGAAGTAGAGCCACGTTTCTATTCAATTGTTTTCCCAGCGAGTGGGAAGTTGCTTGGATGAAATGTATCTTTGAAGGTACCGAGAGGTTTCCATTCAATTGTTTTCCCAGCGAGTGGGAAGGAGACAAAGTGATTAACACGTTGTTTAGAATGCTGGTTTCCATTCAATTGTTTTCCCAGCGAGTGGGAAGCTTTGGGGCATACTGCGGATTCGTCCAGTCGTTCTCTAGGGGGTTTCCATTCAATTGTTTTCCCAGCGAGTGGGAAGGTGCGCAGTTTGTATAACACAATCTTCGCTCAAATAGTTTCCATTCAATTGTTTTCCCAGCGAGTGGGAAGCTGGTGAAGGATACGGTGGCGGTTTCTCTATTCTGTTTCCATTCAATTGTTTTCCCAGCGAGTGGGAAGAAGGTGAAACGCATCGCGGCAGAAGTTCGCTATGGGTTTCCATTCAATTGTTTTCCCAGCGAGTGGGAAGGCGGTAGTTTAATTTTCGAGAACACCGCCAGTCCAAAGTTTCCATTCAATTGTTTTCCCAGCGAGTGGGAAGAGTGAACGCACTGCCAGAGCGTACCAGCGTCGCGTTTCCATTCAATTGTTTTCCCAGCGAGTGGGAAGTCTCTCCGCCTTGTTTGGGACGGACACATCCAGCCCCAGATTTCCATTCAATTAATTTCCCAGTGAGTGGAAAGTACCAGCTTTCACCCTCAGACACAAGCATTGTTGCCGTTTCCATTCAATTAATTTCCCAGCGAGTGGGAAGCCAACGCAGAATGGCCAGTTCAGCCGCGACTGTTATGGGTTTCCATTCAATTAATTTCCCAGCGAGTGGGAAGTGTGGGGTAGCTTTGGGGTTGCCGAAGCTGCCAAGTTTCCATTCAATTAATTTCCCAGCGAGTGGGAAGTGTGGGGTAGCTTTGGGGTTGCCGAAGCTGCCAAGTTTCCATTCAATTAATTTCCCAGCGAGTGGGAAGGCATCTTTCTCATCATGCCAAGCATGTGGGACAGGGCGTTTCCATTCAATTAATTTCCCAGCGAGTGGGAAGATATTATCGTTGCTGTCCGTACAGGCAACGTCGCCTTGTTTCCATTCAATTAATTTCCCAGCGAGTGGGAAGTTTTAAAAGATACTGATATTAATACCACAAATCTCCAAGTTTCCATTCAATTAATTTCCCAGCGAGTGGGAAGCAGGATGAGGTCGAACAAGTCCAACGCGGTTTGGCAGGGTTTCCATTCAATTAATTTCCCAGCGAGTGGGAAGTCGCATTTTCGTCCGACAAACCGTTCATTTCATTCTTGTTTCCATTCAATTAATTTCCCAGCGAGTGGGAAGAAGCTGAGTATTTTGGGGTCAACCGCAAGGTAATCCTCTTTCCATTCAATTAATTTCCCAGCGAGTGGGAAGACTCAGAAAATTCCGCGACGGGTGCGGTTTATAAGTTTCCATTCAATTAATTTCCCAGCGAGTGGGAAGCCGAAACCGTTTCGTTCGCCTCGAACGAAATCGGGGGAGTTTCCATTCAATTAATTTCCCAGCGAGTGGGAAGGGTCGGTCTCTAGGAGGCCCACCACGCCTCAATTCTAGACCACCCTTTTCGTCGGGGTCTACCCCACCCGCCTAGTAATGACATTTTTTCGCAATAGTACCTCGTTGAAAACGCCTGAAACCTTTGTGTGTCAACGCTCCCGCTGGGTTCGACGAGAGAATGAGGGTTTTGGCGATCAGCAGACTCCGAGAAGAAACAGAGCATGGAAGAGAATTTGCTATCTAGCAACGAGAAAAGCTGTGAAATCATGGCTGATGCCCCAATCGGTAGTGCTGGGTAACCGGAATCCTGATCACATCGCGCATCATCTCTACTTACCTAACCTTAAGACAGCAGCAACCAAAAGTTCCTTATAATTGCCAGGACACGCCACAACAAACCTTATGTACTGGTTACCGTCTGATTGGTTTCATATGCTGGATGTACTGGCTCAAACGCCTCAGCCAACTCCTGCTCCTGCTCCCTTGCCCCTAGCGACACCGCTAACCTCGAACGAAGTGGTAGAACTGTTGCGGCAGTCTAACGAGGATTTGAGCAACAGCTTCAACCAGTTCCTAGACCTGATGAAGTTTTTGCTCATTGTGCTTGGTGCCTTAGGTGGTGTGGCCACCTACATCTTTGGAAAAAGCCTGGGCGATGCCCGCAGAGTTGCCGCCGAAATCGTGCAGCAGGAAGTTGAACGCAAAATTGCCACCCAGGTTAAAGATGCCGTCGAGGATGAAATCGACAGTGTCAGGCGGTTGATTGGTCGGGAGCGTATTATCAGCGATATTACAGTGGACTATTTTGTCCCCGGTAGCGATGCCTTGCCTCCAGCAGAGGCCACCTTTCTCAAAACCCGAGGCTTTAAACGGGTCAACTACTGGAACGAAACCGATTTAGTGGATCTGTCGGGGCAGGTGGTGGTGCTCGACCTGGTGAATGCCTCGGTACTGAGCGCCCAAGCCCTGGCAAATCTGTCAGAGGACGAAGCCCACAATCGTCGGGAAAAAAGCGTTATTGACAATGCAACTCGGCTACTAGGGCGCATGGGCGATCGCGCTGTTTTAGTCATATATATTCGTCCCGCCAAGCGTCGGGTGGAGGCGATCGACAACCTATCACCGCAAATTGCTTACTACGCGGCTGCTAATACTCCTGTCAACTTGATTGGTGTAGTAGCCGATGCAGGGTATGTCGCCCACGGCTGGCAACGGCTCGTAAGTTAACCCAGCAGCCCAGCTTGGACAAATTGCTATTCTTCTTAAAGTAGCCTCAGGAAAAATATGGCAGATTGGGCTTTCCACACAGAATTCAACCTGGAAGAATTCATCTGGGCAAGTCTAGAACCACTACTCAACCTAAAGCCCCTGGCCCGTCAGTACATCATTGAGGGCCAAGTCTGCGACATCCTAGCTATTACTCCAGAACAGCAGCTCGTTGTCCTCGAACTGAAGAATGTAGAGGATCGTTATGTGGTGCAGCAGCTCACCCGCTACTACGCCAGCTTGCGCCATGCCCAACCCTTTGCCGACCAGATCAACTACAGCCTGCCCATTCGACTGGTAGCGATCGCCCCCACATTCCACGCCCACAACCACATCGACCGAGAGCACAGTCGCCTTGACTTTGATTTCTACCGATTCACCATCACTGGCGATGGTGATCACTTCAGCTTCCAGATTACCAGCGCTGACTCAGCAGCAGAGCCAGTGGTTGAGGTAGATCGTAAGTTTCATCCTTTCCTACGGTCTGTAGAGGGAGAGCCAGCGGTGAGCGCACCTGCGCGGGTCATTGGGCGGCCACCTAAGTCCTTGCGGGCACAGCTAGAGCAGATGACCCCGGAACAGGCAGAACTGGTATCGGCCCTGCGACTTCAGATCCTTGAGTTCGACGAGCGCATGGGGGAGGTAGGCCGCTCCAGCCGAACTCAGTACGGCTTAGCCAAGGGGAAGAAAGAAGTCTATAAAACCAAGCTCTGTGCTGAGTTTCTGCCATTGATGGGCAGTAGCTTGCCTGAGCTATACCTAATTTTGCCCTACCCCAAAAAGGAGTTTGGGGCACCAGGCCATACCTATAAAAAAGAGCGGGTGAAAGGGTTGGCTTGGGCAGGCATCTCACTATGGTTTAAAGAGAAGCGCGTCACCTTCTACTTAGGGAAAAGCCGGATTAGCTCTAGCTATCATCTTTCCTATGGCGATTACGCCAAGTTCTGTGAGCCATTGCTGGGCTATCGGCCACAGTTTGAGTCTTTTGAGGATCTGGTTGCGTTGGCTTTGGCGGAATGGAAGCAGTTGGTAGAAGAATAAATCTTCGCCCTTGCCTACTGCGCTGGAAAGCTAAACAACTGCACCGCATAGATTTCAGTCCCCGTGGGCGAGGCCACTATCCCATACCCAAAGGTAGTGTAGTGGGGAGTCAGCAAGTTCTCTCGATGGCCAGGGCTATCCATCCACCCCTGCTGGTATTCTTCTACCAAACCTAGAGACAGAGCCATCGGGATCGTTCCCTTCTGCTGCATGATGTTTTCCCCAGCCCCAACCTGGCCTCCTGCTGCTATGAAACGGTCTGAGGGGTCTTGGCCATCGGGGTTAACGTGATCATAGAACTGACGAGCCAGCATATCCTCGGCATGGCGCTGCGCCACTTGGGAGAGTAGGGGGTCTTCGACCAGAGGCGGTAGTCCATTCACCTGACGATCGCGGTTCACCAACTCCAGGGCTAGCGCTTTGAGTTCGGGCAGCGGCTGATTCCCCAGGCGAAAGTTCCATTGGGTTTGAGGTTTACCAATCGCCCAGCCAGGGCCATCTGCACTATTGCTTTGGAAAAATAGGTGCTGAAGGTGAACCAGAGCATAGCTGCCAAACACCAGAGCAGAGAGAACCACTGCCCAATGGGGTTGGGTCGCAGGATGACGGCGATTTATTGATCGGCTAGAGCGACGATACTTTGACATCTACCTTTTATCAAGTTGGTATTAACGGAGCAGATTTCGGTAGTAAGTATTCATATGCTCTCGGGCTGCTGGATCAGATGGAAAACTACGGGTTGTAAAATCCATTCCCTGGCTCGATTTGATGCGTAGATAAACATCTGTGGCATTAACTCGCCAAACTTCCATCGTGTATCTTACGTTGCCACGATTAGCTTGATTGTTAAAGATTCGGCTGCCATCGCGCCTAATAGTGCTGGTCAAATACTCACAGGCCAGTCCATCACTATCGTCATCCACAGAAGCTGGAGCAGTTCCCATTGCGTAATGCCACTGAGCCTCTGGGTGAGTTGCAAAGGCAGAGCAGGCTGTACCTGCATAGGGCGGCAGACTTTGAGCGCTAACCGTAGTTCCACCTAATAACAAGAAACAAAGAGGAGAAAACTGTAGGGCTCGTAAGAACAGATTATTCACTGGGAAAGCTCATGAATTAAGGCAGATTTATTATTCCCTTTCTGCTATCGAAAGCTTCACAATCATGAGCACTAACAGTGCTGAGAGAAGATTGACACTAGCAGTCTTAATAACTAATATCGGGGATTAATAGGATTGCTGATAATGAGTCCAAGAACACCAAAGGCTGTCTGAGGAGAATTGGCTATATTCACACAAAGATATTCAGAATATTGAGCCTGTTCATCTTCAAACGTACACCATCCAGTACGAGGATTACGATCTCCGACTTGAGGCATGTAGTAAGCTCGTCTTCCGTCAGGCAAAGTTTGCTGCCTAGATCGTCTTGCAACAGCTCTCACGCCTTCATCATCGTATCGAGCAGCCCAATGAACAACCTCAATAACGTTGCTAGCGTTGTACTGGGTAATAGGAAACGTAGCGAGGGCTGGAAGTTGGTCAAAGGTGCTGCCAGGGGTAAGAGTATTAAAACTATTATTTTGGTTAATCTGCTGCCTAACGGTAGACATATTAGGTAATGTCACGCCTTCCCGAGCAACAACATAAGAGGAATAAGCCGTATGTAAAGCTGTTAGAGCCACTTGCCCATTGGCAAACCCATTAGGGAATGACTGAGGAAGCGTTGCGATTGTGAACTCTTCACCATTAGCCTGCATGAATGAAACAAAGGTTTGCCAAGTCATCGTAGCCCGCTGGGCCTGGGCAATTTGGACGGGTGATGAAATAGAGTTAAAAGTGACGGGTTGTTGGGCTACAGCTTTTGAAGACCCGATCAAACCTAGTGCTCCCCCAGCTATTAATGACAGCAACATAGTTGTAGGTTTTTTCAAGGCACCACAAAAACCCATAGGACAACCCAGTGCAGATAGGACAGTCCTAAGGTGCCCGGTAAAGTATCAATCGTCAACGGCACTTTTCGGATCATGTGCGTAGCTCCATCTTGCGAGATAGTTTTATGGAACTGCCCTGCCAAACCTTCACAGTCGGTATCTCGCCCCAGTAGGTCGTGTAGCGTTGGGAGAAATAGTCTGACCGCATGGCCCAGGTGGGCTTTAGACCCATCGCTCCAAATTTGACGGCATCGGGGCTGAGCTTGCAGTTGCGGCTGTCCGTCGCTGCCATCAGGCGATCGCATCGTGCGGGTGCAGACCTATCAACCTCTAGAGCAAGCCGAGACTGCCCTAGAAGGGTTCTATCTGGCTGGATGTGGATCGAACAGAGCCCAGCCGTGAGCTCTGGCACGATGGCAGCGGACACGGCTGGTGGTTCATGCCGCTGTTAGCGGGGAGTTGATTGCTAATGAATATGGAGAGCCCCGCTGGGAATTAGTCAATCGGGAAGAGTTGATCTCGCCTGCTGACGGGCTAAAGATTGAGAGAGTTCAGCGCTTTGAGCCGGTGGGGGCGCGAGCGCCCGGAGACTATAACCAAGTGGTGGTGGCCTGGTCGGAGAGTTAGAAAGAACAGTCTGGTCGCGCAGCGACATAACTACAACTGCAAGGTCTAATTGTCGTTTAGCCCCTGGCGATCGCCCGGGGCTTCAAGATCGTTGTATGGTTTATGGCGGAAAGGAACCATCTACAACCTGAGGGGAAGCAGAAAGGTCTCAGCCAAAGCCTGCCCCCTGCTAAGGCTTGTTTTGGAGTGCCTGCTTCAAATCGGTATAGTGAGTCATGGATTTTCTGAGGATGGTCGTAAGTTCTAAGGAAACCTAATCCTCATAACCCTTTTATGCATTTATTCTGTGCTCAACTTTTCGTCATCGGGAAGGGCAAGCAGACTACCTGCAAGAAAGGCTGATGACGATCGCCATGCACCGAGATTATGCCCCCAACCTCTGCCTCTATCCCATGCACCACGTTTGCCCCGGCCTTGCAGTTAGCATAGGCTTAACAGCCCTAATAAGCTTTCCGACCGTAGTTTTTGGCCACCTTGAGCCCGAGGCGGCGGAGAATTTTTCACTAAAAGAAAATACCTGGGCTTGGGAGCTTGAATCAGCAAACGAATCTGGTAGTTACCAGTCTGCTGAATTTACAGACCACTTCCAGGCGTTTTCTGCTGCTTTTAGCCTAGCCCAGGCGGTTCCTACGTCCAATGACGATATCCCGGCCTACCTTCAACCTACCCCTCGTGGCAGGCTGCGCATTCCATTGGAGCCGGATAGTACATTTACTTATGGGTTTGGATCATTGCTACAAGAACCCCATGGGTTGCGAGGGGCTACGCGCGACAGAACCTCCACAGCCGAAATTGATCGGGTTGGCAATGTTTTTATTCCCTTCCATGTTGGTGCTCGCATTGGGACAAACCAAGCCGTCCTAGCAGAGGTAGTGGTCGGGCTATCCTCCTTGGATTTAGATCTGAATTATTTCTATGCCCCAGAGTCCATACCAGGCATTTTCTCAGCCAACCTGATCAGCCAGCGCGACGAGAACCCAGCCTTTAGCACTGGCTTTTTGGGCCCCCAGGTAAACCTACCCAGCGGCAATACTCCCTCGGTACATCGTTTGGGTGGTGGGATTCAATATGCCTATTCCTTTACCGATGATCTAGATCTGGCAGTAGGGGTTAACTATCAGCGAGTATCGGTACGCAACGGTCTGTTTAGTGGCCAGGTAACGCCTACAGACAGCGCTGGCAATTCTCTCACCGTCAGCCCCAATGGGCAGGATGACTTGCTCACCTTGAATGCTGCGCTGCTATTCGATCAGGTGGAAGGCATAGCGTTTTCTGTGAAGGGGACTCGCCTCCGGCTGGGGTTAGAGCAGGCTATCCCCATCGGCCTAGCTAATATTGGTTATACCCGCGCCGTGGCCAACGGCACTCAGTTTATTCCCCTCAATCTAGTGCACAACGGCGACTACACCGATACCTTAGTCCTGAACGTGCAGGGAGGGATGACCTTCGGCGAAGTGCCCCCTTATGCCCCCTTTAACCTGGGCGGTGTGAATACTGTCAGAGGCTTCCAAATTGGCGCTGTAGCGGCAGGTCGCCACTTTTTGATGGCCACAGCAGAGTACCGAGTTCCGATTACGACGTTGACACTGCTTGACTTCGCTTTACCGATAGCGGGGGTGCTGTTTGTGGACTACGGCACTGACTTTGGCACCGGAAATACGGTGTTTGGTACTCCTGGGCCAGTGAGAGGTAAACCAGGAAACGGTCTGGGTTATGGGTTAGGGGTGCAAAGCCATACCCCATTTGGATTGCTGCGGCTAGAATTTGGTCTGAACAGTCGAGGAGGGAGTGCCGTATATTTCAGCGTCGGGGATCGGTTTTAGTGCCTGGGATGCTGATGGCTGAGGGCCGCATAACTCCCCTGATGGTGCTCTCCCACGAAGACTACAATGCCTATGCCAACAACAGGCGGCAGGCAGGCTGACCCCTGAATAACTGACGTGTCAGCTCTATATGAATCCGGGCATCCTATAGGCAAATGTCTTGGGTGCAGGATGAAAGACGTTCAACCAATTACGCCAACTACAGTTCGGCCACTGCGGGTACTGGGTGCGATCGCAGCTGGTGCTGTCCTGATCGTGGTCGCTACCTTCCTTGCTGTCGAGGGTGGCCACCGCTACCAACTCTGGCGAGCTGGGGGTGTGTGGTGCGCCACAATGGAGCCTGATAGTTCGATCACCAGGTTTTATGGTGCAGATGCCTGCGGATACTAATGGCTAAGCTCGACTGCTGAGATCTCTGTAAACTTTGCGCCCATAGCCCCTACCTGGTCTGTGCTGAGCATCCGGGTGGCGTGGAGGGGGAGAACTGCCCAGGCTTCAGACTGGCTATTAAAAAGCTTTCTAAGTTTGATGCTCCCTTGGCCTGGTCTGGGGAGGCGTGGCACCCAGAGGGAGCCAGCTACTACGATGGTGAGCTGGTGCTAGACCCGGTGCAGCGGCTGACTCTGGAGCAGCGGTTGGAGCTGCTGGATGTTCACCCCCTATTTACGGGCCGGTGTCCTAACTGCGGGAGGCCGGTGGCCAGAGCGACTGATGGCCAGATTCATTGGGACTGCGTGCATTGTGATTGGGTAGATGATTCAGTGTAGGAAGAACCGCTGAATATGTTTGCAAGCAGAGATCCAGTGCCTCAGCTACATAGTCTAACCCTAGCGAGGGATGGCTAGGCAATCATAGTTTCATAGCGGCTCTCGATATAATGCACTCTGCCTTTCCCTGGTTACCGCTGGACAGGGGTTTTGTTTGGGATGTAGCAGCGATGTCGAGACAGCAGTAGCAATGGTAGTTGGACTGCATGGGTTTTGGGTACTGGACTGTTAAAGGGTGATGGAATCTGAAAAGCCTTGCCGGGCAAGGCTTTTAGAGAATTTTTCTAAAAATGATTAAAAGCTTTTTAGATAAAGGCTTTTGACTACTCATCTCCCCTTTAAAGACCAGTGCCCCAAATCAGATGATTATGCTGAAAGATATCTACTGATTATCCCAATAAGAAAGTTATGTAGAGGGATTCTCCGTACTTAAGAGTTAAACTCATAATGTTGTGATCGAATCAACAAGGAGGAAACATGGATAACCCTAAAATTCTAGGTTATTCTGAAATCATGTTCTCTACGGTAAGATCGAATTGTGGCGGCGAGGGAGTATTTATATGCTATCGCACTGTAGATACTGCCGGTCATGCTGGAAGGCTATATGATCATTTGAAATCGGCTTTCGGAAAAAGGAAAGTCTTTTTTGATAAAGAAGGATTTCATGTTAGCCAGAAGATTACACCCCATACTAAAGAGATCTTAGCCAAGTGTTCTGCATTGCTGGTATTGATTGGTCGGCACTGGCTTAGGAAAAACGATGGATCGCTTGATTACGTTATCGAGGAAATCAAGGAAGCCTTAAGGATTGGATTGCCTATTATTCCATTGTTCTTTGATGGTGCTCAAATGCCTTCATCAGCAGAAATTCCAAATGAAATCAAAGATTTAACTGATATTCTCGGATTTGAAATTAGAAATAATAATTTTCTGGATGACGTAAATATAATAATAGATAGCCTGAAATCTGAAAACACAAATCGAGGAAAATGTCCAGTAATACTAAAAAGAAATAGTCAATTTGCTGGATCTAGCGCGATATATAAACTAGAGGTTGATGGAGTTTCTATTGGGTCTATAGTTAGTGGTGGCTGTGAAAAGTTTTTTGTCGATTCTGGAAGCCGAAAACTTCGTATATCGCACTATGTTCCATTCAGCAGTATGCCTACACCTAGCAGTGCTATAGTCCACAGGGAAAAGACATATTATTCCAACGAAATTAATGTCTCTTTGACACCAGATGTTCAAGTAGGCTTGTATTGTTATTCTAATTGGCGAATGAAGCTGGTGTTAGAAAAAACTGAAGCTATTGAATATTATGACGAGCTAGATATTGCTTATTCAATGTAAGCAGAATCCTCTCTATACGACCAACGCAGGGGACGCTATTTTACGCATTGGAATCGACGCAAGGGGTTCCCAAGCTGCGCTAGGCCGATAGAGTAGCGCTTCGCGGCTGTTCTTGGGCCTGCCTTGCCCTTGCGCCTACTTTCGGTGGCTGAATGCTCTATGCAGGCGTACGGGATGCGCGTTGCGTTGGTTCTTTGTCATGCTTCCTGTTGCTTACGAGTTCATTCAGGGTTTTGCGGCTGAGTTTGGGGCGGTCGAGTGCTACTGGCGGGAGTCTGACCAGTCGTTCACTGGCTTTGTGGCTGAGGTGTGGTTCAGCGAGCTGCCGTCCGAGTTCTCTACTCGCTGGGCTGCGGTCGTGGGCTACTCCATCCTGGTGCGCTCTGTGTCCTCGGGGCCGGGGTCGTTTGCGGCTTCCATTCCCTGCACTGTTCCCGGTGGCCAGGTGTCTCTCGGGCCTGCTTCTCGCGGTTCGCGGTTGCGGTTGGGTTAGTTCTCTAGGGGGCTACGGCTCCCCTTTTTTTGCGTTGGTTAGCGGTATGTCTGACCTTCTGCGCCTGATTCACCTATGGTGAAGTTGTACTTAAATGAACTCCTATGGCTTCAATCCTTGCGTGCATTTTGGCGATCGCGTTATGGGCTCTCCCAACTTGCTCGGCTTTTGCTATTGCAGCGCCTGCCCCTCAGTCTCTAGGTACGATTCCTGGTCTATCACAGGTGTTCGCGGGAAAGACGCCCGAACTAGGAATGCAGGATGGCAAGTTGTTTCCCTGTCCTTCAACGCCTAACTGTGTCGTTAGCCAGGGTGCTGACCAAGACCACGCGATTGCACCGATTGCCTATACAGGTAATCGGGAGGAAGCTCGTAAGCTACTGATTAAAGTTTTGGGAGTTGTGCCACGTACTGAGATTGTGACCCAGCAGGAGAACTACATCCGGGTGAAGTCCACCAGCCACATTATGGGCTTTGTAGACGATACTGAATTCTACTTGCCGGAGGATGAGCCAGTCATCCATGTTCGAGCAGCAGCCCGATTAGGAGAATCTGATTTAGGCGTAAATAGACGGCGTTTAGAGCAGATTCGCTTCGCCTTACAGGACTTAGGTGTTTAGTTAGGTCGAAGCCGTCGAATATTCTCGCGTTACTAAGTATCTCCGGAACACTTACCTCAAAACTCGAATTAGCTTGCACCCCTCTGCGCCCTCGCGTTTTCCAGTGTCTCCAATTGTTGGCAGTCTCACAATTCCCATAGCATCGCCTAGAGTAAACCGCGCTTATCCTACGACGACTCGTTGGGTAGTTAGGTTGGTTGTTTGGATAGCGTAATTCTTCCCAAGAGTACTTTCCATTGAATTTCAGCCCTGTATATGCAGTCACTGAATCTGTTAGTAACTATAATCAGTGTAAGATGCTGAATTGTCTCTGATTCTCCCTACAAGTCGTTGGATAGAGTGGGAGGAACGGAGAAATAAATGATTCTAGAGTTTTTTCTAGCAGTCATCGTGGATTCTGATGTGTACCTATGGATGGTTTGAATTATGGCAGTGAAAAATAAGGAAGCCTTGACAGGCAAGCCTCTCCTGGCCAAGGTCAAAGAGAATGATGGCCTTACTAAGCGGGAACTCGCTAAGGAATGTGGCTACTACACGGTTGGCAAAGAAGGGCAGACCCGTGTGAATCTGGCTGAGTTTTATGATGCTCTCCTAGCGGCCAAAGGAATTCAGCTTGAGCCAGAAAAGGGTAAGTCAGATGGTCGAGGCCGGGAAGCTTCTTACACCCTAACGGTTCACAAGAATGGTCAGATCGTGATTGGCGCAGCCTATACCCAAGAGATGGGCCTTAAAACCGGGGATGAGTTCACGATTAAGTTGGGCTACAAGCACATTCACTTGAAGCAGCTGGATGCTGAAGGCAATGAAGAGCAATCCTGACGCAATTCATTGATGAACTAAGTGTTTCAACTCATGCCCTTTGGAATTGATCTTTCAGAGGGTTTTTTATCATTAGGTCAATGCTAGCTGCTCAAAGAGCTCTTTAAATTGACGCGCGGCTACTACTATCCCAGTACCTGAGCCGACCTTACTCCATCTGACCATGTCGGCACCCGAATGTTGAATTCAGAGTGCCCAACTTCAGATAACTGCTTATGTACTTCCCCAGCGAATACTCCCTGCAGGAGTTCCTGTTCACCTTCTTTAAGGTGCATGGGTATGAGGCTGCTACAGAAGTTCCGATTGAAGGGGGTGGGAAAGCTGATCTGGTTGCGCATATTTATCTTATTGAGTGTAAAAAGGTTCTTACTCGATCAAACTTGTTTGAAGCTGCTGGACAGCTGACGACCTACCTAAAAGCTCGCCCAGACAAGATCCTTGTGATTGCAGGCCTCACACCAGTAAGCGGCGAGCGCGAGGCTAGGCAGGCAGCTCAGCGGTTGGAGGCCGTTGGGTTTTCTGTATGGTTCATTGATGAGTTAGAAATATTCAAAAGCTTTTACAAAAGGTGCTACGAGCTGTTTTAGTTCATGGATAAGCTAGATTCAAAGTTTATCAGACAACTGAATAGTTCAATCGATAAGCTCTAGAGAATACTTCTCCAGAGCTTTTTCAATGGCCGTTCAGACGGACTTTATAATATGACACTCATGCAGGGCGCGACCTTCGGGATTGTCCTCGACCTTGATCTTGACCTAACAATTTTAGGGGCGCGGGCTCAGTTCACAAAACACTTTCACCCCAGTAGCCAACTAGTTTCGTTTGAGGTTTTCATCCACCAGCCCGCTAGCGGGGAACGGTCGTGTTGGGTCTCATGGTAAGTGAGCTGGAGCTAAATTCTTTTGAGGATGGCGTGAGTAGGCTGATTAAAGCCGGGGCCCCTGCGCTGATGGAAGATCACATTGATAGGGATGTGCTCTTCGCCAGCTTGACAAACTTTATAGGCACTCTAAGCCAGGTAAATGAAATCAACTCATTTATAAAGCCTTACTTAAAACAGGTATAAACGTTACGAAGAGCGGTGCTTAGGGATACAGGAACTGTGCTATATCTTTATGAAGAGGAATTCTTCCCAGAGCATACAGCTCGTCAATTAGCAGAAGAACGTGGTCTAAGGCCAACAACTATTCTGACTTGGCTATAAAGCCACAGCCGCGACCTGCGTAAGAAGAACTAGTCTTAAATTGAATTATTGTTAATAGGTTGAACTGATGAGAAAAACTAGCTTTGGTATTAGTTGTTTGCTGGCCCTTGGTTTTGTCGGCAGCATAGCAATTCCCAGTTTGGCACAGGAAACTAGCGAACCCACTTCCTATCGCATTTGCACAAGAAATCCAGGGTCAAGAGTGAATTTAAGAACTGGCCCAGGAACAAATCACGCCAAAGGATTGGTGCAAGTTGGCTCTGGAGGTGCTGCCGTTGACAACACCTTCTCAAGAGTTGGCTATTCTATAGCGGAGGGAGATGACTTTGGCCAATCTATTATATCTGTATCTGAAGTCGTCCAAAATTCACGGGGAGAATCTTGGTCTCAGGTAGGCACAAACCAATGGGTTGCCTGGGTTCGCTCTGACTTTGTGTGCCCAAATAGTTAAGAAATACACAAAGCTTGTAGAGATGGTGGGAGATCAAAGTCTAAGTTTTGCTTACGTTCTGGGGACAAACTAAGACCATAGATTGAGCAGACAATAGAATACCCAAATAGATAGGCTCTAGGAAATTAATCCCGGAGCCTTTCTCTTATGGCAGTCGCAAGTGGTGTCCACAATCTTGTTGTCGAACAAGGATGTACATTCGGTCTATTTCTTGATATGGATTTAGACTTGACTGGTCTCGGTGTTAGAGCCGAAATGACGAAACATCTACACCCCAGTAGCCCTCGAATTCCCTTCACAACCTTTATCGAGCAACCCGCCGCTGATGGCAAGATTGTTCTCACAATGCCCAGTGAAAAAACCCTGGTTCTAACCCCTAACGTTCATCCGCTGAGCTACCTGAAAGTTGACGATTGGGATGAGCGAGATTATGGTATTGGCTCTGATGAAGTTGAATTTCTAATCCCTGGCAGAAAACCCTATTACTGGGATCTGATTGTCTATGACAGTCATCCTGAGAATGTTGTAAATCGCTTCCTCGCTGGAGAAGTTCTCGTCGTGGCTGGGGTAACCGTAAGTGTCTAGTATTACTCCCCCAAGAGTCGTTCAGGTCGCGGTTAATCGTCCTGCTAACCAAATGATTCAGGTTACACCTAGGCCTACTCCTAACATCTCAGTTACGACTGGTGGCGCGGCCTATCGACCTACATTCGATGCGATCGTCACGACTGAGACCGCTGGTGCTGACTTACAGGCTCTGCGCGCGGTTGTCTTTGATGGTGATGACAATGTTGTATACGCCAGCGCATCAAACCGTACTCACGCTGGCCGAGTTGCTGGGATGACCCTAGAAGCTGCTGCTGAAGGTGAGCCTGTTCGGGTAGTCCGCTACGGCATCCTAAACGCTGAAGCCGTAGATGCTGTCTGGGGCGACTCAGAAGATTGGGAGGACAACGACATCTGGAACGACCAGGACAGCTCTGCCACCTTCCTTGGAGAGGGTGGAACGCTGACCCGTGAAACGCCTGCGGTTGGAGGATTTCTTCAGCAGTTAATCTTCTGGCAATCCTCTAGTAGTTTCTTATTCTCAGCTACAGAGCAGGTAATTTACATCGATGCATAACGCCCTAAGCCTCATTAGAAATGATGTCCGTGCAATAAAGGGTGAAGATACCCTAACGCTCGCGCACCAACTGCTATCTGGGCGGCTAAGCGGCCATCATAATTTACATAAAGAGTATGACTATGATGGCGACAACAGGCACTGGTCTGTTAGACGGTGATAGGCAAAATGGTTGTAGTGCAATTACTCCAGAGCCGCAAGCTAAAAATCCTGCAAGCATCTAACCAAGCCAGTTGAGACTATGACGACGAAGCGGATGTCTTGTACCTATCGGTAGGTGAAGCTCGTCCTGCCATTGCGATCGATATTGGCGATGGGATTGTGCTTCGCTATGACGAAGCAACCCAGGAAGTTGTTGGGTTAACGGTGGTTGGATTACGAGCCAAACTTGCGAAGGCAGCCTAGCTTGACTGCAAATATTGATGCTCACCTGTCACTTACAATTGTGGCTAAACTATTTAAGTATCCTTGAAAAGGATGGGAATACTAAAGGCGCAGTAGCACCTTATTAGGTCTAAGTGGATGGAGTGGCAGGATTGGAAGTGCGTTGACTTTTTGGAGCGCGGTAGGCTTCCAGCAGAATCAGGGATTTATGTAGTTGTAGATAGTGAAAACTTTGTCTGGTATGTGGGTAAAGCTAGAAATTTACAAAATCGATGGTTAGGCCGAGGCCATCACCGTTACCCACAGTTAATCAGATCTAACAAAAAGTTACGGCACCGAATCTATTGGAAAACAGTACTCACACTAGAACTTGACGAAAAGGAACAGTTTTACATAAGATTATTTGAACCCGAGCTGAATGGGCGGAAGGTAAAAAATTACCTTCCTAAAGAAGCTGAGGTAAATCGAGAAATAAAGCGATTACTAAAAGTTTTAAATAAAAATACTTTTTTATTCCCGGTCATTCGTTCCATTATTGCCGGAGAATACACAGACGATTTAGGCAATCGCTGTGTCGTCGTCGTCACAAATCTCAATGACTTTTCTATTTTAGCTAAATCAAGCCGAAAAAGATATTCTCAAAAAGTCAGAAACTCCTGGATAGAGCTAGAAACCTACTGCGCTTCTGATGAGAAAGAATATAAACCGCTAATAGTTCCCGCCTATACTTTTCAAGGTTATCGCTTTGAATTTATTGCGGTACCAGAGATTATTTTTTATTTTGAGGATTCATTCGACGAGCGGATCCGGTGGTTGCAGGAAATAGACATGTTTGACGTGCCCATAAAAGCATTGAAAGGACTTGGTTTTTTTAAAAACTTAAACCTGGAGGAAGCTTACGGGTTTGTCTCTTCAGATAATAAGCGAACTTTTAAAGATGTGGCATATTTAAAGTACATCAGTTCAGATTTAAGCTTTATATCTCAAGAAAGCCAAAGCTTCACATTGCCTGCCAAGTAAAACCTATAATCGGCCAACCCTAACATCAAGAGCCAACTTGAGAACAGCCTTCGCAGCTACCGTTAGACCGCTCGCGCCCATCATAAGCCTGAGGAAGTCATAAGCAAACTTCTTGTCTTCTTCCTGCATGCTCTGAAGGCCAAAGCGAAGGCATAGCGATAAGCACAGGCCAGCCATAATCAGGAAGAGAGATTTCTGATTCTTTTCAAGTGCCCGAGTCTGCGCGGCATTTATTTCCTCAGCCGCCGAGAGACGCTTTTCGAGGCCAACGAGTTGAGAGTACCTACAAAACCACATTTTTCGATTCCTGCTAAAATTGAATAGCATGTTAAAACGGTGTCGCCCAGCTTCAGCTGGGCTTTCTAATTCTTAGATATATACAACCGTACAAAATAGGTTGACCAGACTTGCTTGGGTGCTTTGTGAGAGTTTAGGGGCATAGTTTTTACATGCAAAAAATATGCACTTTAATTCCGCTAAACTCGCTGAGCTTAGAGAGGAGATAAAATCTCTTTCTCCCCTAGAAGGAGCTTTAAGATATTTCGAGGCTAAGCTCCCAGAACTAATCGCAAACCAGCCCGTTGGCGGTTGTTGGGACTATCACCGAAAAGACCCAGATGGCTATGGCTTATTGAACGCTTTCGGCAAGAGCTATCGACTTCATCGCCTAAGTTATTTCTTCTTCAATGGCCCGCTAAAAGATAGTGAGTGGGCACTACATCGCTGCAACAACCCAAGTTGCTGGAGACCTGACCACTTGTACAGCGGTAATGGCGCTGACAACGCAGCCGATCGAATCGCTGCTGGGGCCGTCCGCGGCAAGTTGCCTGATGAGGTTGTCTTTGAAATCAAGCGACGGATTGCCGAAGGTGGTACCAACGGTTTCATTGCTAAGGAGTTCGGGGTATCCCCAAGCTGTGTCAGCCACATCCGCTTGGGCAAGCGAAGAAAAGACATCGCTGCTTAAGACCAAACAGCCGGGCCTTCCCGGCTTTATTTTATTTAAAGGATAATTTTATGAGTATTCAAACCCTAAGCTTTAAGCGCGTTGAACTACCTGTAACCGAATGGGAGAAACGCCTGTGGAACAGAGTAGTTAAGGGTGAACGGGACGAGTGTTGGGAATGGCAAGGTACCCGTAACCAGAAAGGCTACGGCACATTTGTAATCCGTATCAATGGCAAGCAGATAAGGTTTATTGTCCATCGTCTAAGTTACGCTCTAGAGCACAATCATGACCCTGGAAAGCTGTTCACATGTCACCGCTGCGACAACCCTCCTTGCGTCAATCCTCATCATCTCTTTCTAGGAACAGCTCGCGACAATAATCTCGATGCGTTCCGCAAGGGCAGAAATCAAGTGGTAGGGGCCTACGCCAAATCTGGCGAGGACAATGTTAGAAGCGTATACACGCGCGAGCAAGTAGCCGAGATGAGAAAGCTCGCCAATGAGGAAGGATGGGGAGTACCTGAGCTGCGCGCAGAGTTTGGGGGCTCGCGGGGAGGTGTGCACGCAATCCTCAGCGGTGCGAATTGGAAGAATATTGCTTAGTCTAGTGGGGTCTCTTTTTTGGACTAGCGTTGGCCTATTTTTTATGGTAGCCTAATCACAAATGACCCCATTTACGGAATCCTGTCCCTAGATTGCAAAGGGTTCTATTAAGTTTTACAAAAATAATTCTTGTGTAGGGCTGCTTGTAAGGCAGGCGCTCTACCAACTGAGCTAATCGCCCGTGCTGCATTTGCAGTTTTATATTCTAGCAGAGGATGGGGACTGTTTGCGCGATCGCCCCACCAACTTTCTCTAAACTCACAGGCCTTCTCACCCGTCAAAATATGGCCCTAATGTTTGCCTTCAAAATACTGATACCACACCCAGTTGCCCGCTACTGTTAGTGTCAGGGTTGTGCCGCCTCCGGCCCAGCCCAGGGTTGGGTTGTAGCCACTGCGGGCCAGATTGGTCATCCACAGGTGGGTGAGATCGCTGCCCACCAGCCCATCGGCGATCGCCGGAAAGAGGTACATCAGCGCTGCTCCCACAATCAGCCAGCCCACCATAGAGGCCAGCAGAAACACGGTTTTTGCAGTTGATTGAGTGCCAATCATGGTTTCACCAATTCCTCAACGTTCCATATCTTCTAGGGCTTTGGGCACGGCTGCGGTCAGCACCTCACAACCGTTCTCAGTCACCAACACATCGTCTTCGATGCGAATGCCAATACCCCGCCAGCGATCGTCAATTTGAGGCTGCCCCTCCACTGGCTCGTAGGTGGGAGAGATGTAGATCCCTGGCTCGACGGTGACTACGTTGCCCACTGCAAAGGGCTTCCAGGTTTTGTCGGGGTTGCGCAAAATGCCCGCGTCGTGGACATCCAGCCCGAGGAAGTGCCCCGTGCCGTGCATGAAAAAGGCCTTGTGCTTTTTCTCTTCAATCAGGGTGTCCACATTGCCCGACAGCAGACCCAGTTCCACCAGTCCCTCGGTGATCGTGCGGGTGGCGGCATCGTGAAATTCGTTGAAGGGGGCACCGGGTTTGACGGCGGCGATCGCCCGCAGCTGTGCCTCCAGCACCAGTTCATACAAAATCCGCTGTTCGTCGCTAAAGCGCCCCCCCACCGGAAAGGTGCGGGTGATATCGGCGTTGTAGTAGTCGTAGGCGCAGCCCGCGTCGATCAGCAGCAGGTCCCCCTCTTGCATTTGGCAGTTGTTTTCGACATAGTGCAGAATGCAGGCGTTCACCCCCGAGGCCACGATGGAGGTGTAGGCTGGCCCCATCGCCCCCTCCAGGCGAAAGATGTGCTCCATCTCGGCCTGAATTTCGTACTCGTAGCGACCGGGGCGGGTGATGTCGTGGGCGTGGTTGTGGGCTTTGGCGGCGATCGCGATCGCCCGTCTCAACAAATCCAGCTCCTCTGCCGACTTCACCCGCCGCAGGGTCTGCATCATCATGGTAGCGTCTTCGATCGCAACGGGGCCGGTGCCGCGCTTGTAGTAGGTGGCCAGCAGCCGCTGCCAGTGGCGCATCACCTTGTTATTGAGCGCCTGGTCGTGGCCGAAGTGGTAGTAGAGGCGATCGGCCTTTTCTAAATACTTGGGCAGGTGCTCGTCGAGTTCGGCGATGGGGTAGACCTCGTCGGCCCCAAACTTTTCCTTCGCTTTTTCGACCCCGACCCGGTAGCCCGACCAGGTCTCTTTCTCAGGATCCTTAGGCCGCACAAACAGCACAAATTTGTGTTCGTCGTGGTGGGGAGCCAGCACCGCTACCGCTCCAGGCTCATTAAAGCCGGTCAGGTAGTAAAAATTGCTGTCTTGGCGAAAGGGGTAGTCCACATCGTTGTGCATCACCGCTGGGGGGGCACTGGCGAAGAGGGCCGTGCCGCCGCCAATCAGTTCCATTGCACGCTGACGACGGTGGGCGTAGGAGGTTGCCATGGCGAGGGGAAAATTTGGTAGGGGTGGCGATCGGGTTTCTGTTGTAAATGCTAAGGAATATTGGCTTTCACCGCAGAACCGCGATCGCTGGGGCAGAGATTTAAGCTCTGGGATATTGGTAGACCTGAATGCGCATCCCCTGGCTGGGCAGGTCGTTGGGCCGTACGCCCAGGGAGCCGCTGGTGGCGCGGGTTACCGGCGTACCCTGCATCAGGCTTAAAAACTCATCCACGGGGGAGAGTTCGCAACTCTCGCCAGCAACGGTGGTCAAGTAGTGAGTTGGAATAGCAATTTTAGGCTTGAGCACCTGTACCGCCTGGACGGCTTCAGCGGCCGTGTAGGCCTTGGGGCCACCGCCCACGGGCACCAGCATAACGTCGGGACGACCCAGCAAAATTTGCTCTTCTACGCCCAGGGGTGCGGCGGCTCCGCCCATGTGGATGATGGTAACGCCGCCCTGGGTCCACTTCCAGACGGTGTTGTTGCCGAAGCGCCGCCCGCCCTGGCGATCGTGGGGGGTGAGAATGCCCTGCACTCGCAGGTTTTCAAAGTCGTAGACGCCGGGGTCGGTGAGCACGCGCGGTTCGCCGGGCAGGCCATCAAGATAGCCTTCGTCGAATAGGCGGCTGCTGATCATGACAATATCGGCGGGCACAGCCGGAGAGGGGAAGCCTGCCGTGCAGCCAATGCGGCGAAAGGGGTTAACCAAAATACGCCGGCCGCCGCCGGTAAAGAGAAAGGCCGTGTGGCCCAGGCTGCGAATGGTGACGCCTGCGGTCTGGGCCTGGGCTGCGGAGTCTACTAGCCTTAGCCCCAGGGTGGCACCCAGCCCTGCCCCTGCGTAACCCAGTAGTTGTCGCCGTTTCATGACTCTCTTACTCCCACACAGTACGTATAGCTTTGGCTAGCCTAGTGTAGACCGCAAACCGCTGGTTTATTGCTCCATTTTGAGCCAGCCATGGAACTGGACATACCAAGTTTGGATTTTGGATTTGGCAGCTTTAGGTTTGTCGATGCCTAGGGGGCTAGAGGGTGTGTTAGCGAACCCTAACCCTGCGCATTCCCCAGGCTAGTCATAGACCGCGATGCACCGCTTACAGTAGTGGGTATCTCGATCAACCTGCACTAGTAGCGGGTGGGCACTGCCCACCCTACATTGGCTCTGATCTAGCGAACGCTCAGCTCGGGGCTGGCTTTACCGCTGACGATCGCCCCATCCACGCCATAATCTTCGGCAACCAGCCGCGCCGTCATTTTGGCCGACATCATCACGCTGGGGGTGCCCGCACCGGGCTGGGTGCCTGCTCCCACCAGGTACAGACCGTTGATGTCTTCGCTGCGGTTGTGGGGGCGGAAAAAGGCCGACTGCACTAGCAGAGGCTCAAGGCCAAAGGCATTGCCCGCGTAGGCGTCGAGGGTGTTTTCAAAGTAGTCGGGGGTGACGTAGCTGTGGCACACCAGCCGCTCCCGCAGGTTGGGCAGGTAGCCACGCTCATCGAGGAAGTCGAAGACGATGTCGCGCAGGCGATCGCCCATCTCGTTCCAGTCAATGCCCGACTTGTTGTTGGGCATTGGCAGCAGGGTATAGGCGGCGTGATGTCCGGGCGGCGCTAAGGAGGGATCGGTGAGGCTGGGCAGGTGCAGGTACTGAGAAAAATCCTTGGGGAAGATCTTGCGGCCAAAGATATCCTTCAGCAGCTCCTCGTAGCGGGGGCCGAGAATGATGGTGTGGTGGCGCAGTTTGTCGGTTTCGTTGCCGTCGGCTTTAAAGCCAAAGTAGATCACAAACACCGACATCGACTGCTGGGACAGCTTCACCCGCAGGTCGCTGTTCCAGAAGCGGTACTTGGAATCGATCAGTTTGCCGTAGGTGGTGGCCCAGTCGGCATTCGATACGACCACATCGGCGGTCATCGTCAGGCCGTCGCCCAGGGTGACGCCTGTGGCGACCTTCTTGCCGTCCTTGCGGGTGACGTTGATTTGAGTCACGGGGGCGTTGTACTTGATCTTGCCGCCCAGATCCTCAAACTTCTTCACAAAGCCCTGCACCAGCGCCCCGGTACCGCCCATGGCAAAGTGGATGCCCCAGGTTTTCTCGACAAAGTGGATCATGGCGTAGATGGCGGGCACCGACAGGGGGTTGCCGCCCACCAGCAGCGGCTCAAAAGTAAACACCTGGCGCAGCTTGTCGCTTTTAAAGTAGCGGCTGCTAAAGCGGAACAAGTTGCGCACGGCGTCGAGCTTGAGCAGGTCGGGAGCGACCTTGAGCATGGTGCCGACATCGCCAAAGTGGGTGTAGCCCAGCTCTAAAAAGCCCCGCTCAAAGATCGCCCGCGACTGCTCGTGGAAGCGCTCGTAGCCCTCCAGGTCGCCCGGTTCGCCCAGTTCTAGAATTTGCCGATGGGTGTTTGCTTCGTCGCCGTCGTAGTCAAAAAACGTGCCGTCGTCAAAGTAGATGCGGTAGAAGGGCAGAATGGGGACAATCTGCACGTAGCGGCTGGTGTTGGGGCCGCCCGAAATCCCTTCTTTAATGCGCTTGTTTTCGTCAACGATGGTGGAGGGAAAGTCTTCGGCGGTGAGGTTGGCGCGATCGCGCTCCAGCGAAAACAGCTCTTCAATAAAGTGAGGCACCGTGATCACCGTTGGCCCCATGTCAAAGGTGAAGCCCTGTTCGCGGCGCACGTAGGCCCGCCCACCAGGGGCATCCAGTGCCTCGACGATGGTAGTGTCAAACCCCAGACTTTGCAGGCGAATACCCATGGATAGCCCGCCGACCCCAGCCCCAATCACGATCGCCTGCTTCCGGCCCATGCTTGACTCCTGAGAGATCTGTTACAAACGTTAATAACTTGTTCGTATTCTACTACTCTTGGTTCCTGTCGTACGGCCCCAAGCCGCTGCATACACGAATATTCGACTCTCCTAGCGCTGCTGCGACAGCGCCATAACAGCATCTACCGTGAACCCCTCCAGCGTCCCTAACGTTGGCAGCGGATCGAGGCCAGCACAGATAATCGGCAGTTCTGCCCCTTGCCACACCCAAATTTGTTGCCGCTGAATATCAATTAACCAGGCCAGTTGAGTCCCGTTGGCTAGGCAGTGCAGAATTTTGGCCTGCAATTCTAGAGTGCTCTGGTTTGAAGAGCGGATTTCAACTAACCAGTCTGGTGCCCCCTGCAAGGGGCCATCTGTTTCGGGTAGACGGTCACTGACCACAATCACAATATCGGGTACAGGCGATAGCGGTGGCACAATGCAGCGCAGTTCTTGAATCGCCTCATAGACAGTGGTTTGGGCGTTAATGGCGTTGACCAGGTTGCGCTGGAGGCGAGAGTGATAAAGAGTGGGCATGGGTTTTTGCTGGGCCTGCCCATGGATAAATTCCCAGGCTGGGGAGCCGTCGATATTGTCCTGGTTTAGAAATGCTTCTAGAGGACTAGTGATAATAGGCGATTGCGCCATAGCTTAACCCCTCTGGTAGGGTGGGCACTGCCCACCATTTAAGACCGGTGTGCCGACGTTGTACTGCCACCTAACCCCGCACGTTAAACAGGCGGGCCACCCCGTACGCAAATCCCGGCAGCAGCTCTGAGGTAATTGTGTCCTGGGCCAAGAGGGTAGTGGTTAAGGTCAGCTGTGCCTGCTCACGGCGGTAGATCTCGATGCGCTGGGCGGTGCGATCGACGATCCAATATTCCAAGACACCTTGAATGGAGTAGAGCTTGAGCTTGGCAGAACGATCACGGTCTTCGTTAGCTTTACCCGGAGATAACACTTCTACGACCAACTCTGGTGATCCCTGGAAGTGGCCTGCCTCGTCTTGAATTTGGGCTATCCGCTCGGTGCTTGCCCAGACTACATCAGGAGAAACATTGTCGGCATCAGAGAAAATCAGCCCCGGCATAATAGATGCCTCGCCTTGGCCAGAACTGAAAGCCCAGTTATCCAATGCGGCAAAAATACGGCCAGCCAGCTGCTGGTGCTTGTGGTGGGGCGACCTAGTCACAAACAGCTCTCCATCAATAATCTCGTAGCGAACCCACTCATTTTCAGGGAGCGCTTCGATGTCTTTGGTGGTCCAGCGAACTGGGCTTTTGGCAACGCTCATGGCTGAGAACCCTGGAAAAGCTGTAGCTCTAATTGTAGTTGGCGAGTTGGTTTGGGTGAGTAGGTGACCTTTAACAGCAGAGGCCTCAGCTAGATTCTGCGCAGTGATCCTATGAGACCATCATCCTAATGGTGGGCGGTGCCCACCCTACGCTGCGACAGGCACCGGCAGCGATACCAAAAAATTTCGCAGGATTTGCAGGCCTGACTCGGTGAGAATGCTTTCGGGATGGAACTGCACCCCTTGCAGGTGCGGATAGTCGCGGTGCTGCACGCCCATAATGGTGCCGTCTTCGACCCAGGCGGTAATTTCGAGGACATCAGGGCAGGTGGGGCGATCGATCACCAGGCTGTGGTAGCGGGTAGCCAAAAAGGGATTCTCTAGACCGGCAAACACGCCCTCGCCAGTGTGGAATACGGGGGAAGTTTTGCCGTGCATGAGCTCGGCGGCGCGCACCACGTTGCCGCCAAACACCTGACCGATGCTCTGGTGGCCCAGGCACACGCCGAGGATGGGCAGGGTGGGGCCAAGCTTTTCGATGATCTCCAGCGAAACCCCTGAGTCATCGGGGGTGCCAGGGCCGGGGGAGATGACGATGCCATCGGGCTTTAGAGACATGATCTCATCCACGGTGATTTCGTCGTTGCGAAACACGCGCAGGTCGTTCGCCACCGGCAGTTCAGCCCCCAGTTCGCCTAGGTACTGCACCAGGTTGTAGGTAAAGCTGTCGTAGTTGTCGATGACCAAAATCATGGATGCAGGCAGAATAGGGCGAGAAAAGAGAGGCTAAAAGAATTGGGGTTGCAGGAGCCGCCACAGGGGCGGCAGCAGCAGGCAGGCGGCGACCGAAACCGAAATCAGCGCCGAAATCAGCACGGCGGCGGCGGCGCAGTCTTTGGCGATCTTAGCGAGTTCGTGGTAGGTCTGCTCGACGGTGAGATCGACCACCGACTCTAGGGCGGTGTTGACCAGCTCCATGGTGAGCACAATGCCGCAGGTGAGAATAATGACCGCTAGTTCTACCGGGGCAAGGCCCAGGGCGATCGCCAAACTGACCGCAAAGCTACCGACCACCACATGAATGCGAAAGTTGCGCTGGGTGCGAAAGGCGTAGGCCGCTCCCTGCCAGGCATACCTAAAGCTCACTAGCAGATTGGTGGCTACCTTCCAGGAGAGCGATCGGTTTACCGGGCTGAGGTTGGCCTCCGGTACCGACACCGCTGTCTCAGATTTTTCGCTGTAGAGGGTCATAGATAACTACTGATAGAAGCCATTGGGCGATATGCCCCTATACCGTACCGTGGAGAGCGAATCAGGGCTAATCTAGCCTACTTTTTCAGACTTTAACCCAGCGGCGGTGAGCAATTCGCTTTGTTTATCCAGCATTGCCACTAGGCTCGGGTCATCGGGGTGATCCCAGCCCAGCAGGTGTAGGAATCCGTGGGCGGCTAGCCAGGCTGTTTCCCAACGCAGGGAGTGACCTGCTTCTGCGGCTTGGCGGGCAGCGGTGTCTAGGGAAATAATAATGTCGCCCAGATAGAGGGGTTCTGTGGTCAGCAGTTCGTCTATCTGAGGAAAATCGGTTTCGAGGGCGGCGAAGGAGAGCACGTCGGTGGGCTGGTCGAGATGGCGAAACTGGTGGTTGAGGGCGGCGATCGCCCTGTCGGTCGTCAGCTTGAGCGACAGCTCGTAGGCCCCAATCGGCGACCCTTCCAGGGCCATCTGCTGGCCCCACTGGGTAAACCAGGTCTCCCAATCGTCAGTCGATATTATTTCGGCATCGGGATGCTCTGGGTCTAGGGCCACCTCTAGGGTAGGCAGGGGGAAAAGCGTTGCAGTCATAGGAATTAACGGGTCAGGTAGGCTAAGCCCACCAGCAGGCTCAGCAGAGCAGTCACAGTCAGCGAAAAGTGAAACAGCGACTTGCCGCCCTTCTTAACCATGTTGCGCATGGCCAATTTGACAAAACTGGGGGGCGCTTCAGCAGACGATGGGGCCGAGGGCGGCTGAGGGGTGGCGGTCGGGTCTAAAGTAGTTGGATCTTGGCTCATAGGAAACGTTGCAGTGCGGATAGCTTTAATGTACCGGGTTTTCTGGGTGGGTAGCGGGGGAGAACGCCCATTCAATAGGTGGCCTGTAGGCGGCTCAGCAAGTAGTCCCCCGCTGTAATGGGTGGATGCTTGGGTGGGTTGTTTGGCCCCTGACAGGTGGGCAGGCAGGTGATTAGAGCTTCGGAGTCGGGCTCGCAGAAGAAGGCGATGGAGTAGCGATGGTTGAGAACCGGCCCTGCGGGGCCATCGCGCCCGGCCTTGTCTACCTGGGGTAGCCCTACCCGGTGCTGGGTCGAGCGAAACACACCGTTGCTCCAGCGCTCGGTCAAGTCTCCGGTGTTGATTAGCACGGCACCGGGAATAGCTGGGGCTGAAATCCACTCTCCCTGCGTGCTGAGCACTTCCAGGCCGCCCACGTCATCCTGAAACAGCAGGGTGAGGGTGCCGTAGTCGGAGTGCGCCCCGGCTCGAATTTGCCCTGGTTTGGGGAGGCTGTTCAAAGGCGGATAGTGCAGCAGCCGGAGGGTGTAGTTGCGAGTCGTGTGTCGGTTGAGAAGAAAGTCTTCTGGCATCTCCAGAGCTAGGGCAAAGGCGCGAAACAGCCTGGCCGCCGCTGTCGCACAGGCGTTAAAAAAATCGGTCAGGGTGGTGCGAAAGTCAGCCTGACCAGCAGGCCAGAGATTCTGCACCGGAGGAATGCCTAACCTATTAGCTTCCTCGGCGCTGACCTCTCGGCCCAGGTTAAAGGCCTCTTTGAGATCGCCGGGCTGGGTTTCGTCCAATCGCTCTCGCTCTAGGCCGATGTAGCCCCGGTTGCTGACTTCGCTGGCCCAGGCGATCGCCTGTTTCTCGGCCAGAGGCAGGGCAAAGAACTGCTGCGATCGCGCAAAAACCCCCTCTATCGCCGCCTGGGGAATGCCGTGGTGGGTGAGATAGAGAAACCCCACCCCATGGCAGGCTCGATAGATGTCAGCGGCCACCTGGGCCTTACCCGCCGGGTCACTGGCCCAGAACGGTGAAAAATCGATCACGGGAATATTGCCTTGCGTGCTCACGGCCCTGGTTCTCTGACGGCATAAAGCGTTCTGTGGTGGGTAATGTCCGCCCTCCGGTGGCTTCAGGGTATCGCTGGCGGTTTAGACCGTCTGTTCCTGAAGAACCTGGTTTTCTTGACGGAGGTAGGCCTGAATGAAGGCTTCGAGATCCCCAGCCATCACGTCATCGATCGCCGTGGTTTCAACCCCGGTGCGCAGGTCTTTGACCAGCTGGTAGGGATGAAACACGTAGTTGCGAATTTGGGCACCCCAGCTGGCTTCGACCATGTCGCCGCGAATTTCGGCGATCGCCTGGGCCTGCTGCTCTTGAGCAATAATCAGCAGCTTGGCCTTAAGAATGATCATGGCCTTCTCGCGGTTTTGCAGCTGCGATCGCTCCTGGGTGCAGCGCACCGAAATCCCTGTGGGCAAGTGGGTAATGCGCACCGCCGTCTCCACCTTGTTGACGTTCTGGCCCCCCGCCCCACCCGATCGCGAGGTCTTGATCTCCAGGTCTTTTTCGGGAATATCCAGCTCGATGTTTTGATCGAGAATTGGCATGATCTCGACCCCGGCAAAGCTGGTCTGGCGCTTGCCGTTGGCATTAAACGGCGAAATCCGCACCAGGCGGTGGGTGCCCTTCTCCGACTTGAGGTAACCGTAGGCGTATCGCCCGGTGATCTCGAGGGTGGCCGATTTGAGACCGGCTTCTTCACCTTCCGATATTTCGACCAGGTGTACCTGGTAGCCCTGGCGCTCGGCCCAGCGGGTGTACATGCGCAGCAGCATCTCAGCCCAGTCTTGGGCGTCGGTGCCCCCCGCTCCAGCGTTGAGGGTCAGTACAGCCCCTTTTTTGTCGTAGGGGCCAGAGAGCAGCTGCTGTAGCTCCCACTGGTCTAGCTCCTGGCTGAGGCTGGTAACGGTGGCCTGGGCTTCTTGAAAGAGAGAGTCGTCCTGATCTTCTTGCAGCAGTTCGAGGATGGCAATGGTGTCGTCGAGGCTGGTTTGCCAGGTGGTGAGCTGGCTGAGGCTGGCCTTGTAGTCGCTCAGCTCTTGCAGGGTGTCTTGGGCTTTGCTCTGGTCATCCCAAAACTCGGGCTGGGCGGCGACCTGCTCTAGGTCTTGAATGCGGGCTTCAAGGGCAGGGATGTCAAAGATACTCCTGGGTTTTACCCAGGCGATTGGTGAGTTCGTCAAGCTCGCGCTTGAGGTCGGTGGTGTCGATCATGGTGTGAGGTAATTAGCTCGGAAAATCACTATAGCGAATGTTGGTAGAGGGATGAGCAGAGATTAGGCTGGGCATCGCCCACTGACTGTGCGACCAATTCCCTGCCTATAGCTTGGGCACTGGCCACTACAATTAAGTCATCGGTTAGATAACTGGCATAACCGCACCAGGGAGGTTAACCCGATGGTTCAAACCCCTACTCAATATCTGGCTCAGCAAGACTTTGAACAACTTTGCCTAGAGCACCCCGATCGCATGATCGAACGTACTGCCCAAGGAGAATTGGTAGAGGTGGCCCCTGTAGGAGGAGAAGGCAGCAGCCAAGAGGCCGATTTAATTGGAGACCTGATCATTTGGAATCGGCAAACCAAGTTGGGCAAAGTATTTAGCTCTCAAGGGGCTTTCAAGCTGCCCTTTGGCTCAACCCGTGCCGCTGACGTCGCGTGGGTTCAGTTAGAGCGCTGGGAAGCCCTCACCCCTGAGCAACGGATTGGTTTCCCACCAATTTGCCCTGATTTTGTCATTGAGCTGCGTTCTCAATCCATCTCCAACGGCATCATTAAGCCGCAATCTTTGGCAGAACTGCGCACCAAAATGGCTGAGTACCTGGCCAGCGGGTTATGCCTAGGTTGGTTGATTAACTCTCACGATCAGCAGGTTGAAATTTATCGGGCTGGGCAAGCTGTTCAAGTAGTTTCCATGCCTACTCTTTTGTCTGGCGAAGACGTGTTGCCCAATTTTGAACTTCAAGTTTGACTCTTCTAACCCAACTCCAACGTTTGGGTGCGTGGTCTTCGTCGTCCCGTAGGCGAGCTGCACTACTGTGTTTGCCCAAGGCCTTGCTTTGGCCACCTAAGCCGCCTTAAAAAAACGAATGATTTCGCGCACGTGTTCTAGAAACTGGCCGTCGGCGCTGAGCTGAGCGATCGCCTGCTGTCCCTCTAACGCCAATCGCTGGTGCTCCGTTTGATTGGTAGCAGTCAGGGTCATGACTTCCGTAGTGAGAACTGTGAGATCCTGCCTTAAAGCCTGGCGCTGGCGCTGCTCGGTGGCGGCCCAGGAGGCGGGGTCGTCGGTGTTGAGCTGGGTGGTGAGCTGCTCTAGCTTGGTTTCGGCCTGGGTGAGGCGATCGCGCAGCTCCACCACATCTTCGCGCGGGTACTTAAACTGCTGCTGAATGGCGGCAATGCGGGCGGCGAAATACTGGTAGGTGCGAACGGCGGGGCGCAGACCGCTGAGCAGTAGGGCGGCGGCAGAGCCCCAGTAGCCGAGCTGGCTAATTCCTGTACTGGCTAGAAAGTATAGGCCCAGGGCGGTGAGCAGGTGCAGACCGAGGACGAGGCGCAGCGACCAGCGGGCCAGCGATCGCACGTAGTCGATCTGGCGATTGTCTACCGCGATGCCGTTTTCTGCCGATAGGTTGGCTTCGCTCAGCGCGCCCTTGGCCTCAAAGTAAATGTTCCAGGGCACGGTGGTAATCGTCAGTAGCCAGCCAAAGCTGGCCAAACCCACCACCCAGTCGGCGAAGTTGCCCACAGGAATCTGCCACCACTGGGCCAGGCCAAAAATGCCCAGCAAAAGTACCACCAACACCAGGCTAAAAAAGCTTGCCACCATCCCTAGGCTCCAAACGCAATTAAGGGGCAAATAGATTAGGGAAACATCCCCGCCTATCTGCCCCTATGCTGGCCGCTATAGCTTGTCTGAGCGTGGCCGCTATACCGGTTTTTCAGCTGTTCCTGGCTGGCCCTTGGACAGGGTGATGGCTGACAGATTAGAGGGCGTTTGAAAAGTGATTTGCTGTAGTTTTAGTCACCTGCCGATCCCCCCTGCCCCCCTTAAAAAAGGGGGTAAAAGTCCCCCTTTTTAAGGGGGACTTAGGGGGATCTCCACTTTTTCTACAAGAAATAGGACTTTTCAAACATCCTCTTAGCTCGACTTTATCCAAATGCTAGAACCCTTACACGGCACTGGCTCTGGCAGGCCGGATTTTCTCTAGACTTTTCAGTATGTCAGTCAAACATGGCATGTCTGAAAAAGTTTGGCTCTCCGACTGCGATCCAGGCACCGCCGAAAATGGCTCCAATTTCAAATGGATAAAGTCGAGCTTAGATGCCTGGGTTTTTCCAAAAACCCAGGCATCTTGAGTGGCTACACCGCTAGATGCTGAGTGACGGCCTGCACAATGTGCTGAGTCCAGCGATCGACTAGGCCCGCGTCTGCGGCCTCGACCATGACTCGAATCACTGGCTCGGTGCCGGAGGGGCGCACGAGCACTCGACCCTCATTACCCATAGCCTGCTCGGCGGCAACTACAGCCTGGTGAACGGGAGCACAGTCTTGCCAGTTGAGGCGGCGATCGCGATCGACCACCATCACATTCTGTAGCTTCTGCGGATAGGTCTGGAAGCTGTCATCCACCAGGGCCGCTAGGGAACCCCCCAGGGATTGCACCAGGGTAGCCAGGTGCAGGGCGGTGAGAATGCCGTCGCCAGTCAGGCTGTAGTGGTGGCAGAGAATGTGGCCCGACTGTTCGCCCCCTAGCTTGGCCCCCCGGCTGACCATCTCGCTGTAAACATGCTGATCGCCCACTTGGGTGCGCACCAGGGTGCCGCCCAGTTTTTCCCAGGCGCGCTCAAAGCCCAGGTTGGCCATCACCGTAGAAATTAGGGTGTCGTTGGGCAGTCGTCCCTGCTCTTGCAGCCGCTTGCCCCAGAGATAGAGAATGTAGTCGCCATCGACCACGCGGCCTTGGGCATCCACCGCCATCACCCGGTCGGCATCGCCGTCGAAGGCAAAACCCAGATCGGCACCGTGGGCCTGAATGGCAGCCTTTAGGGGTTCTAAATGAGTCGAGCCGCAGTCTACATTGATGCGATCGCCGTCGGGGGCAGCGTGCAGAGCAATTACCTCGGCCCCAGCTTCCACAAACACCTGCTCAGCCAGGCGAGTGGCAGAACCCCAGGCCATGTCGAGTACCACCTTCATGCCCGCCAGGTCGAGGCCGGGCAGCAGGGGCTCGTGCAAGAAGCTGGCGTAGCGGTTGACGAGTTCGGGGCGGTAGTAGCACTGACCCCAGGTGGTTCCTGGGGCGATCGCCGTAGCCTGGCCCCTTAAGGCCACTTCAATCGCCGATTGCACGCTGCTGGCTAGCTTAGTGCCATCGCCGCCAAAAAACTTGATGCCGTTGTCGGCGGGGGGGTTGTGGCTGGCCGAAATCATAATGCCGCCCAGGGCCTGGCACGACTCGGCCAGGTAGGCCACAGCGGGGGTCGGGCAGAGCCCAATGTGCCACACATCTAGCCCGGCGGAGGTTAGCCCGGCAGAGAGGGCCGAGGCCAGCATGTGCCCAGAGGTGCGGGAGTCTTGGCCTAAGATGACCGGCCCGTCGGTTAAACCTTGGGCCTGCATGATTTGTCCGGCCCAGTAGCCAATTTCCATCGCCAGGGGAGCGTTCAAAAGATCCCCGGCTTTGCCGCGAATACCGTCGGTACCAAACAAAGGGCCGGGAGGGAGTTGTAGACCGCCCAATCCCTTCGTAGACTGCTCAAAAACAACCTCAGAACCGCTGAGTTGCTGGCCAATGGGTACTGTGCCCGTCGGCCTCACCGGAGAACTGACCATGTTAATTTTCCTCACACCTCACACTCACTGTGGAGGATAACACCTCTGCCTTAGGATGGAACTATCCCTTTAGGCCAGTTCTGCCACCGCTATGGCCATTGATATCTCCAATGACAGTGTTGATCCCCGTCTAGGGGCAGGGGTGGCTCTGTTTAATCAGGGTGACTATTACGCCTGCCACGACGTGCTCGAAGCCATCTGGATGGAGGCTGATACCCTAGACAAGCCGTTTTACCAGGGCATTTTGCAGATTGCGGTGGGGCTGTATCACCTGGGCAACCACAATTGGCAAGGGGCCAGCATTCTGCTGGGGGAAGGGACAAACCGCCTGCGCCCCTTTGAGCCAGTCTACGGGGGCATAGATGTGGAGCGCCTTGTAGACTGCGGCTGGGCCTGGTTGATGGCCCTTCACCAGAGCGGCCCTGAGCGGGTGGCCGACGTAGCGGCGGTGGTACCCGAGGCCCAGCGAGAGCCACTGTTTGGGGTTGACGCAAAGACCGTAGTGGCGATCGCCGCAGACGATGGCTCGCTACCGCTACCGGCGCTGTACATATACCCTCTAGCTAGCTTATAGACCGCTGGGCGGCATCATAGAATGAAGCGCATCCAGCGGTTGGGGGAGTAGGCCAAAAAATAGGGTGCAGGGAGAACAGTCTCTGGCTCCAAGTCTGGCGTGGGGCGATCACACCAGTGCGCTGATTCGCTAAGCCTTTCAGCAGAATGGTGCTATGCAGAGAAGCAGGTAAGCACCGCAGAGACATATCAACAATTTGTTGACTTACCTAACACAACCCCGTTTGAACCCGTTAGGTAGATGCTCCTATAAGAGAGGACGTATGCTTTCTGTGCAACCCGTTAGGAATCTGTGATGGGCAAAAGGCACCCGTTCCCTAGGTAGAGGGCTTCCTAAAAGGGGAACCCAAAATTAACTAATGAGTGCCCATCCATAACAAATGCTTTCACGCTAGTTAATAACGCTAAAGCGTTACTTATAGATAGGTAGACAAAATCAACAAATGGGTTCACGTATTCAACAAATGGGTGCTCATTCACAATAAATGCTTTCGCGTTAGTTGCTAATACTAAAGTATTACTTATGGATGGGTAAGCAATATTAACTAACGGGTTCGCAATATCAACTAACGCCTTAGCAATATCAACAAATGCCTTGACTGTTCTTTGGAATAGGACACTATTTACCGTAAATGCTTGAATAAACCCGTAAGTGCAGAGTCCATTATCGCCCTATGTAAGAGGATATTTGAAAAGTATCAATTAATACCCATGTAGAGGAAAAGGCTTCCTAAGTATTAGGCTCAGATTAACAACCTCTGTAGCCATTCGGAAGCCATGACCTCAGCATATTCCAGCAGCCTAACGCGTGACCAGTGGGATCTCCTTTCATCTCTACTACCCGGCCCGAAAGCGACGGGTCGACCTCGAACGGTTGACCTCTACGACGTCATTAATGCCATTCTCTATCTCTTGACGACGGGCTGTGCTTGGGGGCTCTTGCCCGATGACTTTCCGCCCTATTCCACGGTCTACTACTACTTTCGCCAATGGAAAACCGATGGCACCTGGAAACGGGTGCATGACCACATTGTTGAGTGGGTGCGAGTGGTTGATGACCGCCCTAAGACGCCCAGTGCTGGGGCACTCGACTCCCAGAGCGTGCCGAGTGCGGTGATGGTGAACCAATCGGTGGGCTTTGACGGCGGCAAGAAAATCAAGGGTCGCAAGCGCTTTACCTTAGTTGACACCATGGGGTTATTGATTGCGGTGAAAGTCGTTGCCGCCAGTACCCCGGAACGCCAGGGGGCCAAGCAATTGATGCAAACCGTCAAGGAGGAACGGGAGTGCCTCCCCCGACTGACTCGCATCTGGGTCGATGGAGGCTTTTCTGGCGTTGACTTCCTCAAGACAGTCATCGACTGCTTTGGGCTGATTCTCGAGGTGGTGCTGCGTCCCCAAGAAAAGACCGGCTTTGTGCTGTTGCCCAGACGCTGGGTCGTGGAGCGAAGCTACGGTTGGTTGCACTGGTGTCGCCGTCTCAATGTCGATTATGAGCGCTTGCCCGAGTCCTCCGAAGCCCTCATCTACATCGCTATGACTCGGGTCATGCTGCGGAGGTTGGCTTGATTCCTTTGATACACGTCTCCGTGTTTTCAAATATCCTCTCAGCTATCCAAAGCCAGTGCGCGCTATCCAGCCTGCTCCATAGCTAAAGTTGCTGGTGGGCAATGCCTACCCTACGGTGCCGACAAGGGAAAATTATTATGCCAAGACTTGTTTGTTGGTAAACAGGCCTTCGGCATCTACGTCGTAGACAATCGGCACCCCCGTGGCCAGTTCTAGGCTGGCCACTTCGTCTTCGCTGAGGCGATCGAGCACCATCAAAATCGATCGCAGCGAGTTCCCATGCGCGGCCACCATTACATTCTTCCCGGCCTTTAGCTCCGGCAAAATCGCCGCTTCAAAAAACGGCACCGTGCGCTTTACCGTATCCTCCAGGCTTTCCCCCCCCGGCGGTCGCACACTGTACGATCGCCGCCAGAGGTGCACCTGTTGCGCCCCAAATTTTTCCGACATTTCGGCCTTATTCAACCCTTGCAGGTCGCCGTAGTAGCGCTCATCTAAAGCGGGGGAGCAAATAATTTTGAGTTCCTTGTCGGGATCGCCAATGTGGCGATCCCAGCCGTGCCAGTCGGGTTCTGCCGGGTCGTGCCAGATGTAGGGAATGCGGCCACCGCGCACCGCATCACACTCCGTCAGACAGACGATCGCCGTTTCGATCGCCCGAATCAGCATGCTGGTAAAACAGATATCGACGGTATACCCCCCGTCGCGCAGCTTGCACGATGCGATCGTTGCCTCCGCCCGGCCCCGCTCGCTCATGGGCACATCGACCCAGCCGGTGAACTTGTTAGCCGCATTCCACAGGCTTTGCCCGTGGCGAATCAAAATGAGTTTTGCCATAGGTAACGGCGGGGCCGGTTGAGGTAAATCGTCAGAGGGGGAGGCCCATCGCCCCTCCCTGCCAGCTTACCCGATGGTCAAGGCCACGTCTGGGAAACATCAAGCTTCAGGAATTTTTGCAATACTTTAGTAATATCCTTGTTGCTAAAGTAGTTTCCCCGCCACTATGACTGCCGCCAATCCCCTGCTCGCCCTCGACTACCTGCCCGCCCTAGAGGCTCTGGGGGATGACTACTACGATATTGTCGCTGCCGCCAAATTTCCAAAGCACATTCTGCGGTTTCGCAACGACGATGTGGTGCGGCAGCTCGGCCTCGACCCCGCCACCGTCAGCGACGCCGACTTTATCGAAGCCTTTGGCAAATTTCAGGGGCGCGAACCCTTTCTGGCCCTGCGCTACCACGGCTACCAGTTTGGCGAATACAACCCCTTCTTGGGCGACGGGCGCGGCTTTCTCTACGGCCAGGTGCGCGGTACCAACGGCACCCTCTACGACTTTGGCACCAAGGGCTCTGGCACCACCCCCTACTCGCGCGGCGGTGACGGCATGCTCACTCTCAAGGGCGGCGTCCGCGAGGTGCTGGCGGCAGAAGCGCTCCACGCCCTGGGGGTTAACACCTCCCGCGCCCTCAGCCTGGTCGAAACGGGGGAATCGCTCTGGCGCGGCGATGAGCCTTCGCCGACGCGATCGGCGGTGCTGGTGCGGTTTAGCCAGTCGCACATTCGCTTTGGCACCTTTGAGCGGCTGGAATACCTCAACCGCCCCGACCTGATCGCCAAACTGCTAGAGCATGTGATTGATATTTATTACCCTGAGGCGCGGCTGTTTACCGATGCCCAGGAGCGGTATTTACATTTTTATGAGGAACTGTGCGATCGCGTCGCTCGTCTCGCCGCCCAGTGGATGTCGGTGGGCTTCTGCCACGCCGTGCTCAACACCGACAACATGTCGATCACTGGGGAAAGCTTCGACTACGGCCCCTTCGCCTTTATGGATGGCTACGACCCCCGCTTCACCGCCGCCTACTTTGACTACGGCGGGCGCTACAGTTACGGCAACCAGCCGATCATCTGCCAAATGAACCTCAAGGCACTGCAAAAGCCCCTCAAGCTGATCATGCCTGAAGCGGATCTGGAAGCAGCTCTAGAACCTTTCAAAGATCGCTACGAAACCTACTACCGGCAGCGCATGCTCCGCAAATTGGGCTTTGAATCGCTAGCGGATGACCTGGCCACCACCCTCGTTAGCCAAACCATTGAGTTGCTTACTGCTGTAGAAGTGGGCTATCACGATTTCTTCCTCGGCCTCACTCAGCAGTTCTCCTCAACCTGGCGCGACGACCCTAGCCAAATCTTTAGCACAACTCTAGCAGCCTCAGATGCGGCGGCGATCGCCCCGCTTGAAACCTGGCGACAGACTTACCACCGCTGCCTGCAAAGTCTTGATGCAGGGAATATGGAAGGCGTCGCATCATTACTGCGACACACCAACCCCGCCACTGTACTCCTGCGCCCCGAAATCGAAGCCATTTGGGAACCCATCACTACCGACGACAACTGGCAACCCTTCTACGACTTGTTGAATAAGATCCAGCATCCGTTTGCGTAGGAATAGGCATTCTTTGGGTCGGCCTCGATCATGGTGGGCATTGCCCACCCTACAGCATCCCTTTTGACGGGGGTAGGCACGACCACCCCTAGGTAAACTGAGATACATAACATCTTCTGGATGATTAAACCCATGGCCGACGACCCCACCCCTAATCCCCTTGCCCCGCCTCCTACCGCTAAAATTCTCCAGTGCTTTAGCGGTTCTTTTGTAGCGGGCACCATTGCCATCCTCGCCTACCGCATGATGCTGTCGATCGCCGCCAACTTTGCGGCTCGGCCCGTTCTATCAGACAACCCAGCGGTGGTAAATATTTCATCAGCCGTGCGCACCCTGGTCGTCGGCATGGCTGCTCTCGGCGCTGGCATCTTTGGCCTAGCCGCCGTGGGGATATTTTTGCTGGGAGTTCAGCTCCTCTTTCAGCGCCTCACCGGGCGACCCTCTACCCTGCAAGATTAGCCGCTGCTTCCTCACCCACCGGCCCATCCACTTACCTAGCCCTTCGCTGGCCCCTGCGTAACAATGAAGCAGGCAACTTTAAGGATGCAGCGCCATGAGTATTGGGGTTTGGGTACTGGGCAATCAGCTGTGGCAAGACCAGGCCGCCCTAGCTAGCTGCAAGGGCAAAGACGCCCCGATTCTATTGATAGAATCTCAAACCTTTGCGGAAGAACGGCCCTACCACAGGCAAAAGCTGGTGCTGGTGTGGTCGGCCATGCGCCACTTTGCCGACGAGCTGAAGAGTGCGGGGTGGGCCGTTACCTACAGCATTTGCGACGACACCGAAGCTGCCCTACGCCAGTGGATTGACGATCAGAACATCACCGAACTGCGGATCATGGATCCGGTAGATCATCCATTCACCGCCTGGCTGAATGGACTAGATTTGTCCTGCAAACTCACGATTCTCGACAACAACCTTTTTCTCTGGAGCACCGCTGACTTCAACGACTGGGCCGACCAGCGCAAGGGACTGCTGATGGAGAGCTTTTACCGCGAAGGCCGCAAGCGCTTTGCCGTGTTGATGGAGGGCGACCAACCCATCGGCGGCCAGTGGAACTTTGACAAAGACAACCGCAAGCCGCCCAAGGGCAAGCTCAGCACTCCAACGCCTCAGTGGTTTGACCCCGACGCTACCACGCAATCTGTGATCGATAAGGTCGATAAGCTAGAAATCTCCACCTTTGGGGAAGCGACTCCCTTCAACTGGGCCGTCACCCGCGACCAGGCGCTGCAAGTGCTGGATGTATTCATTGCCGAACGGTTAGAGACCTTTGGCCCCTACCAAGACGCGATGGTCACAGGCGAAGACACCATGTGGCACGCCCTGCTGTCGCCCTACCTGAACCTGGGACTGCTGCACCCCTTAGAGGTGATTGAGCGGGCAGAGGAAGCGTTCGTCGAGCGCAACCTGCCATTGAACAGCGTGGAGGGCTTCATTCGCCAGGTGATGGGCTGGCGGGAATATATGCGCGGTCTATATACGCACTTTGATGCCGACTACGCCCAGCGCAACTGGTTTGAGCACCAGCAGCCCCTGCCTGAGTTTTTCTGGACTGGGGAGGTGGAGATGAACTGCCTGCACCAGGTGATCGATCAGATTCACCGCACCGGCTATGCCCACCACATCCAGCGGCTGATGATTCTCAGCAACTTTTCGCTAATCGCCGGGTTCACCCCCCAGGCGGTGGAAGACTGGTTTCACGCGGTGTTTATCGACGCCTACGACTGGGTGATGCAAACCAACGTGATCGGCATGGGCCTGTTTGCCGACGGCGGGCTGCTGGCCTCTAAGCCCTACGCCTCGTCGGCCAACTATGTAAACAAAATGAGCGACTACTGCAAGGGCTGTCGCTACAACCCCAAACAGCGCACCGGGGAAGACGCCTGCCCGTTTAACTTTTTTTACTGGGATTTTCTCCATCGCCATCGCGACAAGCTGCAGGCCCAGGGCCGCATGAGTTTCATTCTCAAGAACCTAGACCGGATGGACAGCGAGGAGCTAGATGCGATCCACCGGCAGGCGGCGGATTGGCACGAGGCCCACCCGTAACTAGAAGTTGTGTTTTGTGACGGTTTGGGGGTGCGATCGCAGCCCCCCCAGCCCAGAAAGTTAAAATTCAGAGGCGAAATTCCCTAGAGATCCCCCCTATCCCCCTTGTGAAGGGGGGTACTTGATTAGCCTTCTACAGCGAGAGTCTGGGGGGATCGGTTCTGATCAAAGCTCGCCTCAACGCAGCGAGCAATGCCGTAATCTCGACTAAATACTATGGTTCAAACCGCACCTCAGACCCCAGCCAGCACCCTGCCCGCCGACAGCTACGTGGTGGTGGGTCTGGCCACCTGCTACCTGCGCCATGAGGGTGAAACCCTCGAAATTCAGGTGCTAGAGCCAATTCCCTCGGCCTACCTCCAGTCGGTGCTCCAGGGCATCCCCACCTCCTATACCGCCATCTGCGGGGCCACCTTGGCCCAGGCCCAGGCCCTCGACCTGCCCGAAATTGCCGCCGACCCGGCCCAGCCCTGCGCCGACTTTGAAGAGCGCTTGCAGGCGGCCGCCCGCACCTACCAGTCGCGGCCCGAGGCGGTCAATCTGGTGCCCGTGGGCACCCTCAAGCGCGACCTCAACCACTCTACCGAGCGCAAGCGGGTACTCAACAGCCAGCGCAAAATCTCCAAAAACGACAACGTCAAGCAGCACAAATATACCCACGAAGTGCTGTAGGGGCAAACGGCTGTTTGCCCAGCGGGGTTGCATTAGTACAGGAGAGGGCTTGGCTTCACCTATGGTGCAGAGCCAAGCCCTAGTAAATTGATCCTGCGGTGGGCGGACGAACACCGTTCGCCCACTCCCAATGCGTGGGGAACCCTAGAACCACAACCCTCTAGATCGGCACGATGGAGCGCTGGCAGGTGGGGCAAATGCCGTGGATTAGCAGTTGGCAATCCAGAATGTGGTAGCCGGAGCGATCGGCGGTTTTGGCCCCCACCTTGAGTACTGAGTCATTTTTGAACTCGATGGTCTTGTTGCACCGCACGCAGATCAGGTGGTGGTGGTGGTGGGGGGCGGGTTGGTTGATCTCGTAGCGCTTTTGGCCCTCGGCCAGCTCTAGCTCGCGCAAAATGCCCATGCGCGCCATCAGCTTGAGATTGCGGTAGATGGTGGAGAGGCTGATCGGCTCTCCCTCTTTTTCGAGCAGCTCACAGAGATCTTCGGCGCTCAGGTGGGTGCTTTCAGGCAAATTCTGAAAGGTTTTGAGCATGGTCTCGCGCTGGGGAGTCATGCGCCAGCCGCGCTCGTTGAGTTCGGCTTTAAGGGCTGATGGAGTGTAAGCAGCCATGGCCTGGTTTCTCCCCGTTAGATTTCAATAACTAATCCTTAATGAGAATAGTAGCGAACTTTTTGGGGTATTTGCAATAATTTTTTGTTATTGAGAATGACTCCGAAGACTGCTTTAGATGTCTTTAGGTTTCTCTAGGGTGCGGGCGGCGGTGACCAGGGTGAGCGCGGCTAAAGGCGCTGTGACGGCTCGCAGAATGTGGGGGCCTAAGGAAACTGGCTGAAAGCCCGCTGCGATCGCCCCCTCCACCTCAGCCTCTGTCCAGCCCCCCTCGGGGCCAATGGCCACCACGGCGGGGATGGTGCGATCGGTAGCCTGAGCCACTGCCAGCAGGTGGGGAGCCTCGCCTCGCGCCACGCAAATCCACCGATTTCCCTCGATCGGCCCCTTGAGATAGTCTCGCCAGGGCACAGGGGCCAGGATTTTGGGCAGCAGCAGCCGTTCCGACTGTTCGGTGGCTTCGGCGGCGATGCGTTGCCAGCGCTCTATCTTCTTGGGGTTGGGCTGGTGCAGGGTTCGATCGCTAATCACCGGCTGTAGGGTGCTCACCCCCAGCTCAGTGGTCTGGCGCACCACATCGTCGAAGCCGCTGCCCTTGGGCAGGGCGATCGCCAGGGTAATCGAAGCCTGGGTCGCTGAGGCTGGGGCGGGTAGAAGGGCGATCGCGGCCACATCTGGCTGCGCTGTCAGGGTGGCTAGCCACTGCTGCCCCTGGCCGTCGAGGGCCACAAACTGCTGCCCAGCCCCCAACCGCAGCACTCGGTACAGGTAGTGCTGCTGGGTGCTGGTCAGACAAAGCTGGTCATCGACCACCTGATCAGGCTCCACCATTAACCGCTGCATCGGCCCCCCTTGGGTCTGTAGGGGGTAAAGGGTTGGTCGAGGCCATCCGCAATGCCACGATTCAAGCTACTCAGGTATGTCCTCTGGGCTTCGTTCTTCACAGTTCGTTCATGGGGATTCGTTCTTCGTTCTTCACGTTTCGTTCTTTTGCCCTAGTCGATGCCTTACCCCTTATACCGCAACCCCAAAACTAAGGCCCCCAGCTCGAAAGCTGGAGGCCCTGGTTTTTTAGATGGTTCAGTATAGTACGTCCCTTATAAGAGCTTTACGGCTCATGACTAATGTAGGGGAATCTACGTAAAGAAGAAATAAGCTGTTTATGAAGCTTCTTCCAACTTTTTGCGGAAGTTACCTAGACGTTGGCGCTATCCCTTGATATATGGGCGTTTCATCTCTCTATTCCAGATTAGCTCCAGGAGCGCAGCACCCCAAACACCTTGGACAATAGCCCCTGAAGACGCTTATTTTTAGCGTACTTTTGCTTAGTGAGCTGAAGCGCCGCCTTGCTGTTCACCTCCGCCAGGGTGGGGTAGATGTGAATCATACTGGTCAGCGCGCCGACCTTGAGGTTGTTGCTCATGGCCAGCACAATTTCATGAATCAGTTCCCCAGCATGGGGGCCAACCAGGTGCGCCCCCAAGATTTCGCCATTGCTGCGGGTAATGATCTTGCCAAACCCTTGGCCAGCGGCCTCCGCCAGGGCGCGATCGACCCCATCGAAGCCCTGCTTGAGCACATATACATCGTTGTGGCGCTGGCGGGCCTGGGCCTCGGTCAGGCCCACCCGAGCTAGCTCAGGGTCGGTGAACGTGGCCCAGGGTATGACCCGGTAGTTGGCGGTTTTGGTGGGAAACAGCAGGGCGTTTTGCATCGCCACGGCCCCCTCGTAGCCAGCCACATGGGTAAATTGATAGCCGCCAATTACATCCCCGGCGGCGTAGATGCGGGAGTTGGTGGTTTGCAGCTTGGAGTTCACGGTAATGCCCTCTTTGCCCACGGCGACACCAGCGGCCTCCAGATTCAGCGAATCGACGTTGGGTGCCCGGCCCGCCGCCAGCAAAATGTCGTCAACTACCACGGTGCCGTTGGTGGTATGCACGTGCTTTTTGCCGTCGATCACCTCTACCCGCTGGGCGCGGGTGCCGTTGAGAATGCGCACGCCGTCTTTTTCCATCTGCGCCTGCACGACGGCGGCGGCTTCCGGATCCTCTTTTGGCAGAATGTGGTCTTGGCTGCCGATCAGGGTGACCTCGGTACCGAGGCGGGCGAAGGCCTGGCCCAGCTCGCAGCCAATGGGGCCAGCCCCAATCACTGCCAGAGATTTTGGCTGGTGCTGGAGCGAAAACACTGTCAGGTTGGTGATGTAGCCCGCTTCCTCTAGCCCCTCAATCTTGGGGTTGGCCGGGCGCGAGCCGGTGGCGATGATGTAGCTGCGGGCCTTAAGAGCGCGACCGTTGACGGTAAACGTGCGAGAGTCAGTGAATTCACCTTTGCCGTAAATCACCTCGACCCCCAGCGACTCAAAGCGCTCGGTGGAGTCGTGCACCTGAATGGTGTCGACCACCCGGTGCACGTGGCCCAGGGCGGCCTGAAAGTCAATTTTTTCGAGCTGGGCATGAACGCCAAACTCGGGGCCGCGCGAGACCTCGTGGGCTACCCGCGACGCGTGGATGAGGGATTTGCTGGGTACGCAGCCGTAGTGCAGGCAGTCGCCGCCGAGGCGGTCTTCTCGCTCGACCAGGGCGACTTTGGCTTTGAGCTGGGCTCCGGCGCTGGCGGCGACTAGCCCGGCAGAACCGCCGCCAATAATGACCAAATCGTAGTCAACGGCCATGGTAGTCTCCTTGCCCTGGGGTGCTGATGGGGAAATTCATCTAGGTCAATTTCCTTAGAGCATAGGCAAAAAATCTGAGGGATGGCTGAGACAGGTTGAAATGGGGGGCCAAGGCTGGGGGAAAACGAAACAGGAAGAACGAAGAAGGAAAAACAAAGAACGAAGCGGGGGCTTTTTCCCTAGCAATCCCCTACAGGCCTAGTATGCCTAGCTCATGCTGGCGGGGCACGATGTCGAGCACGTCGAGCTGGGCGCAGTATTGCAGGTCGGTTTCGTTGTTGAGGCGCAGCAGGCGCTGGCCGTGGCTAGCGTAGTGCATCAGGTCGAGTAGCTGGTCTTGCCATTGCAGGTAGAGGCTAACGGCGGCGATCGCAGCGTCATTCCCGGCCAAATCTTTAAAGGTCTGTCCGGTGGCAGCGATCACCCCGTGGACAATGGCCCCCGCACAGACCGTGTCTTCCAAAGAATAGGTGCCCTCCCAGCCCGAGCCGACGATCCACACGGTTTCAGGGTTTTGGCTGAGCAAGAAATCGACCACCGCCTGGCGGGTGGTGAGGGCGGCGGTGATTACCGTGGGGGCATGCTCGATGCGCTTGAGGCAGCGGGTGCCGTTGGTGGTGCTCATAAACAGGCGCTTGCCGCCAGATAGCTCGGGGGAGTGATCGAGGGGTGAGTTGCCCAGGTCGCAGCCCTCAACTTTGCCGCCGCCCCGTTCGCCCGCCCGCAGCCGTTTGTCGGCGGGCCAGGTTTCGCTGGTGGTGAGCAGGTCGTCGATGTTGCTAAACACTTGAATGGCCTCGGCCCCCGCCGCTAGGGCTGCGGCCATGGTGGTGGTGGCGCGCAGCACGTCGATGGCGATCGCACAGTCGGGTGCACCCTGCTCAGGCACTTCTTCAGGAGTATGGAATAGAAATAGTTTCACGGTTTAGGAATTTACTTAGGGGTTAACAATCGAAATCGGGGTCGCCAGGCGGGGGGCGGTAACACCTCATTCTATGCGGGGAGTTGTCGCATTTCTCAAAAAAAGGAGCACCCCTAGGGGCGCTCCTTAGCTTGTGATTCTGCCGTTAAGCAAGCGGGCAGCCTAGGGCAGCCACTCCAATACTGCTTCTTCCTTGGTATTGGTGCGGCGCGAGGGGGTAGCGCGATCGAAGGTCATATGGATGGCGCGAGTTTGCTCGCCATCCGCCGCTACCGCCATGATTGGATAGTCGATGTTGCCGTCCTGGAACGACATCTGGAACCGGAAAGTGCCATCGGAGTTGAGTTTGATCGGCTGCCCGCCAATGGTGACGGTGGCATCGGGCTCGGTGGCCCCGTAGACGATCAGCTCAGCATCAGCCACCAGCCAGAACTTGCGGGGCCGAATGGGCGGTGCTGAGGCCGAGAAGCCTGCCCCCGACATGGTCAGCCCAGCGCCCGACATGGTGAAGCCTGCCCCGGACATGGTGAGTTCGTTAAAGGCACCGATGCCCGACATGGTGGGCACCCCAGCTGCGGCCCCAGGGACGGCCCACAGCCCGGCTCCGGAGGGAAACACGTAGGAGCTGACGGCCTTTTCGGGAGCCATCGAGCCGGGCACGTGGGAACCCGGCACATGCTGCATCGAGCCGAACAGTGACCCCGCCACCCGCTGGGCCTCGGTCGATTCGGTCATGGCGTAGATTTCGTCGTAGATGGCGTTGGCGCTTTCGGCGGCGCGCTGGCTGGGGTGCTTGAGAGCTGCTACCGTCTTGCCACGCAGGTCAGCCTGCCAATCGACGGTGACAAAGTGGTCTTCGACCCAGTCGGAGGGATAGACGGGGGGAATGTGGACGGGCAGGGAGCGGGCCAGCACCAGCCAGCGGCCATCGTTGCAGAGGTAGCCGATCTCGGCCACGTAGTCGCGATCGCTGACCGGAATGGGCAGGTACCACTCCCGCGCCATCTCGTCGCACTCGTACTGCTGCAGGCTGTGGGGCGTCTGCGACATGAAGTTGATGTCGGTGACGTCGTAGAAGCGCAGGGCCAAACGCGAACCGCCCTGTCGCCGCAGCTCATCTTTGTGGGTGTGGGGAATGTCCCAGTAGCAGTAGGCCCACTGGGGGTCGCGGGGCATGAGCACAATGCGGCTTTCGCCGTAGCCGCTGGGCAAGTCAGACAGACCCTCATCTACGGTGGCCAGCACCTCAACTGGGGGCGCAGAGGGGGCCGTGTAGGCGGGAGTTGCCCCAGCGGTAGCGCCGGCCATAGCGGGTGCTGCCACCGACACCTTTGGGACGGCAACTGCCGCTGCCCCCAAGCCACGCTTGGCATCGATCGCCTGAATTGCTGCAATCAGCTCGGTCTTGCGCATACGGCTGTAGCGAGACACTTCGTACTCACTAGCTACCTTGCGGAGCTGCCGTAGGGTCAGTTCTTCTAAGGGTGGGCGGGGGGAAGACATAGAGCACTCTCCTCATAGAGACCAGGACGACAGACGATCAATCACGGCAGGCCGAAGAAAATAGCCAGCAGCGGCGGAAGGCTCAACCGATCCAGCGATCGGAATGGGGATACTCCGCTTAAAATCTCTCCGCCTAGCTGCCGGTCTTCAAGTTCAGGGTGGGGATCAACCGTTGCCAAGTAGCATGACAAAAACTACCGCTGGGATCAAGCCCCTGACAAGGCTTTTCTGGCCCTAGCAGCGAAAGAGTAGGGGTTCGGGGATCAATTTGTCATGAAATCCTCACAAATTGATCCCCGTGCGTATTATTACGTCAGGACTTTTTAATATTTGGTCATGACTTTAGGCGTGATGGCGCGGTGACTGCGTACTGCGTACCGATGTCCCGTTCTCCAACGAGGGGTGCTTCCCCTGCTAGAGTTTGGGGAAGCCATGATTCTCGACGCCGGTTCTCCCTGGGAGCGCGCCAGATCATGAGTTTTGTTCTCTTAGCCCGCCTATGACCTCTGACCCTGCTAATTCTGCCGACTCTGCCGCCAAGGGCAGCCGCATCATCAGTCGGCTGCTGCCCCCGGCCATTCGCCTGTGGCTGCACACCCAGCTCGACCACATAGAGGGTCTAGAGTTTGCCATCGACGGCAAAGACCGCCAGATTTTGGGTGGCTACCTGCCGGGGGTGACTCTGGCGGCTCGCCAGGCGGTGTACCAGGGGCTGCACGTCAGTCAGGCCGAGGTTAAGGCGACAGATATTCGCGTCAATCTGCCGCAGGTGCTGCGGGGTAAGCCTCTGCGGCTGTTGCAGCCCTTTCCGGTAGATGGGCAGGTGACGGTGCTGGCCGAGGATCTGCGCGCTTCTCTGGGTTCCCCGCTGCTGGGCCAAGGATTGCGCGACGTGCTGAAGCAGCTGCTGGCTGGAGCGGTGTCTGAACAGCAGGTTCCCTTAGTGAACTGGCTGGGTGATAGGGATTTGTCCCCCGAGGTTGACATTGTTCTGGGGCGCGATCGCATGACCCTGCGCTGGCCAGGGGCATCCTTTAGCGATGACACACTGGAGCTAAGCCTGGGGCTGGCGATGCGGGATGGGCGGTGGCTGTGTCTAAAGCAGCCGGTGGCCACAGTGGTGCCAGCGACCGGAGAGCCGTCGTCGCCGATCGCATTAGACGAAATCGCCTTTGACCTGGGGACAGAGGTCGATATTCGCCAGCTAGCCGTGACCCCCGCAGGCATTGACCTCGTGGGTATGGTGCAGGTGATTCCAGCTGACTAATCGAAGGAATTCCACGCGTGGCGCTGCGGAACTAGTCTGTGGGCTGAATCAACCCTTAGCCTTGGCTTTTTTCTCAGGGAAGTTGCGGGGTGGAATCGCCCGGCCTTCGTAAAAGCGACGTTCTAAAATGCCCAGGCCCGCCCAGGCGGCGGCGGTGGCTAGAGGCAGCAGACCCAGCAGAATGGCGACAAGGCCAGTGAGGCTACCGATGGCGATCGCGATCGGCAGCAGCGACCAGACCACCGCGCTCACCCCCAGCAGCCCCCAGCGCAGTTTTTGAATACGATTTAGCGCCGTGCGGCAGCTGTGGCAGTGCTGGGTATGGGAGTGGTAGCGATCGAGCAGTGCAGTTGGGCTCAACGCTGGTTCTAGGGATTGCCCAGGGAAGGGATCGGCCTCGAAGTCGCTGACCCAGTTGCGGAAGGCCAGCACGTAGCGATCGGCCTGGGTGGGCAGGTAGCAGGCCTGGGCGTAGGTGCGAGTCTTCTCTGGAGAGGCTTGGCCAATGGCTTTCTCCAGTTCGCGCTCTTGAATGTGCAGAAAAATCTGGTCATCTTCGAGCACACCGTTGTTGCCGATGTGGCTGTACCAGCGGGGGGTGAGGCCAATTACTGTAGCAGGCAGTTTTGACGAAAACTTAAACGGAAAACGGGCAAATAGCCGACATTCGCCCTTGCGGATCGGGGTGGCGTAGACCACGGTTAGGGTGCGGCCAAACTGCTCTGAGGTGAGGTCGTGGTACATCAGCGCCGGGGCGATGAAGGTGGTGTGCTGGGTACCCAGCTTGCCCTTGCGGGGGCCTTCGGGCCAGAGTCCCCGAAATCCCTGTTTTCCAGCGTCTAGAACGTCCATCTCCATGGAGGCCGCATTCTCCCGCTTGCCCACGGTTTTGTGGTGGGTGTAGGGAATGTGGCTGGCATCTAGCACGTTTTCGAGCAGGGTGAGGGCATCGTAGGGCAGGTCGCGAAAGGTGTTGAGCATCACCCAGCCCTCGGGCTCTTCCTCCACCGGACCAATGATCGGCACCTCTACCTGGGGCGCATTTTCGGCCTGGCCAGGGTAGACAAACAGCAGCCCCTGGGCGATCGCCGTTGGCAGCGCCAGGGCACAGGCCCGCGCCGATTGGTTGCCCTGGCCACCGTCAGGCTGCTGAGGAATGTGGGTGCAGGTGCCGTCGCCCGCAAAGGCCCAGCCGTGGTAGGGGCACTCCAGCTCGCCATGCTCGTTCACTCGCCCTTCTGAGAGGGGGGCCAGGCGGTGGGGGCATTTGTCTTCAAACACGCGCCAGGCGTTGCCCTGGGCATCCCACCAGATGACGATGCCGCGATCGAGCAGGGTGAAGCGGATGGGATGCGCCGGGTCGAGGTCGGCTACATAGGCTACGGGATACCAGGCCTCGGCCCAGTCAAACCGAGCCGGGTCGGGGCCACCCGCGGCCAGGGCGGCGGCGGTGGACTGGGGTGCGATCGCAAGAGAAGTCATGGGCGAGCTCTAGCAGTAAACCGTTCTCTTTACATTCTGCAATATTTTTAAGCTGGGGATCGGTTACTGGGGCGATCGCTGGTGATGGCCATGGGGTTAGGGCGATCGCAGCGCTGCTGAGAACTGCCAACAAATAGTAGAATGCGCTAGGTATGGGCCATGTTTGAAATTTCAGTAGGCCTACCCAGGCCTTTTTAGCGGCTGTGGCTTAATTTAGAGCCAATTACCTCAATTAGGGGTCTTTTTGCCGGTGTATGCCCTAACTTTTGGCATAGTGTAAGACAGGTCTGGGCCGTACCCACGCCTGATTTTTAAGCTCCGGCAAAAAATTAATCTAGGGCTGGGGTGTGAGCTTCCTGGGTCAGCAGCGGATTTTGAAACGGTAGTTCCCGACAGTCGATGGTGGCTGAAGCAGATGATGAGCACGGCAGGGTAATGGCTGATTGAGTACTGATTTTCTCTGGCTATGTCTGACGCATGACGCGCCACTCTCTACCCCAACCCGATATTAGCCCAGCGCAAATTTTGGATACGGTAACTGCGATCTGCGAGGCGGCAGCAGTGGGCAGTGGGCTAGAAGCCTTGCTTCAGCAGGGCGTCGATCGGCTGCGTCCGCTGCTCGACACCGATCGAGTGGTGGTCTATCAGGTGCTGTCTCCCCATGACGGCTGCGTTGCCGCAGAGTCGGTGGGGGCCTCCTGGCGGTCTTTGCGGGGCGATCGCTTTACCGAATCCTGCATGGCCAGCGGCTGGGAAGATCGCTGCCGTCAGAGCCAATGCAGCCTAGTGGCCGATGTGCAAGACAGCACCCTTGAGCCTTGCTACGCTGACTTACTGAGTCGCCTACAGGTGCAGGCCAAACTGGCCGTGCCGATATTTGCCGGTTCCTGTCTCTGGGGAATGCTCATTGCCCACCAGTGCCGCAGCCCGCGTCTGTGGAACCTGTCCAGCCGCGATTTGCTGATCCATGCGGCTCGACACCTCGGCCAAAGCGTTTACCAGCAGGGTTTGCAACAACAGATCCAGTCCCGTTCTGTGGGCAGTCAAACCGAGCAGCTGTTTGAGCTTTTCACCCAACACGTTGAGCAGGTTCTATTCATTCGCGATGCGGTGTCGGGTCAGTTTTTGTACGTCAGCGCGGCCTACGAACGCATTTGGGGCCATCCGCCAGCATTGCTCTACAGCGATCCGCGTCTGTGGCTGCGGCAGGTGCATCCCGACGATTTGCCTCGGGTGCAGGCGTCTATTGGGCGGCAGTTTGACGGCAATTCTGTGCAGCGGGAGTATCGCATTGTGCGCCCTGACGGCGATGTGCGTTGGATTCATGCCTATGTGCAAGTGGTCAACGATGACCAAAATCAACCGCGCTACATGGTGGGCTGGGGCGAAGATTGCACGGAGCGTCGGCAACTACAGGCCAGTTTGCAAGCTACCGAAGCCGCCCTCAGCCGCCGGGTAGATCAGGAGCAGCTGCTGCGCGCGCTCACCGCCCGAGTGCGCGAAACCCTCGACCTCGATACGATTTTGAGTGCCACGGTAGCTGGCGTTAAAACGGTGTTTGACGCCGATCGGGCGGTGATTTTTCAGATCTTGGCCAGTGGCGATCGCCGCATTGCCCAGCAGGCCTCCAACCCCGAGTACGACACTCTGGCCGACGCCATAATTCCATCGGGGCGACTGCCCGTCGCCTACCTAGAAAAACTGCGCACCGGGCAACCCTACATCGTCAACGACAATACGGCGGAACCCTGGACACCAGACTTAGTAGCCTTTCTCTCGGCCATGCAGGTGAAGTCGGCGATGATTGCGCCCATTGCCCATCCCTTGGGGGGCGATTTGCGAAGCGTAAAGCCTGCGGCATCCCAGAAACGGGAACCGACTCGGAACGAGTATCCGTCCCGGAATCGCCAGCCGCTGTGGGGACTTTTGGTGGTGCATGCCTGCGGCGAACAGCGCCAGTGGCAGCCCTTTGAAGCCAATATGCTGCAACATTTTGCCGATCAGCTCAACACGGCGCTGCACCAGGCGGAGCTATACCATCAGCTCCAGACCGCCAACCAAGAACTCGATCGCATCTCTAAGGTAGACAGCCTGACCCAGCTGGCCAACCGCCGCTGGCTCGATGAGTACCTCAGCCAAGAGTGGCAGCGGCTGACCCGAGAGCGCAAACCGCTGAGCGTGATTTTGGCCGATGTCGATTACTTCAAGCCCTACAACGACACCTACGGCCACGCCGCAGGCGACCAGTGCCTGGTAGAGATTGCCAGCGCCATTCGCTTTGGCGTGCGCCGCCCCGCCGATCTGGCCGCCCGCTACGGCGGCGAAGAGTTTGCCCTGGTGCTGCCCGACACCGACACCTCTGGAGCCATTCGCGTAGTGCAGCTGGTGCGCCATCACCTGCAAACCCTTGACCTGCCCCATGGGGCCAGCCCCAGCGGCGACACCATTACCCTCAGCTTTGGCATTGCCACCATCATGCCGACCCCCGGCAGTCCTGCGGAGGGCATTCTCGAGGCGGCCGACCAGGCCCTCTATGGGGCCAAAGACGCCGGGCGCAACCAGTACCAGGTGTTTAGTCCTTGACAACGCCTAGCCCAGGGGAATCAGCACAAGCACGCCATAGGCGACGGCGATCAGTGCTGCGGTTATACCCAGCAGCCCCTGGCTGACCCTAGAGCTGAGGCGGGGCAATAGGTAAGCGGTAGCCGCCAGCACCAGCAGCAGTTCAATGGTGGCTCCCCAGCGGCCAAAGTGGTCTACATCCCAGTAGGAGACGGGGCTGATGAACCGCACCAAGCTGAGGGGCCAAAAGTGCTGATGGGCATCGTCGTGGTGCAGGGGTAGGTCAGCCAAGTGGTGCAGCACCATGCTGGCTCCCAGAAATCCCAGCCAGGCCCGTCTGAGGGCATAGCCGAGGGCCACCCCCACCAGCCCCAGGGGAATGGAGTTGCCCACGGCAAAAATGGCCTGCCAGGGCTGGCTGTAATAGGCCTCGTTCCAGATAGTTTGGGCGGGTAGCCCCTGCCCGCGAGCCCAGCCGTAAAATACAAACAGGGCCGCATCGGGAATTAGCCCGCCAATTAAAATCGGCCAGGTCATAGCAGGAGCCACCGGGCGACGCAGCACCGCCAGATTCAGAATCAGGTGACTGGGAGTATTCATAGGGCCTATGGTACATCGACCGATTTATCTCGACTGCCACGCCACGACTCCGGTAGATCCGCGGGTGGTGGAGGCGATGCTGCCGTTTTTTACCGAGCACTTTGGCAACCCCGCCAGCCTCACCCACGCCTACGGTTGGGAGGCCGAGGCGGCGGTGACAAAGGCTAGGGAAACCATTGCCGCTGCCATTCACGCCAGCCCTGAGGAGATTGTCTTTACCAGCGGTGCCACCGAGGCCAACAACCTGGCGATCAAGGGCATTGCCGAAGCCTGCTTTAGCCGGGGCCGACACCTGATTACGGTGCAGACGGAGCACAGCGCCGTGCTCGACCCCTGCCGGTATCTCGAATCTCTGGGCTTTGAGGTCACCTACCTGCCGGTGCAGCCCGACGGACTGGTGGATTTAGATGCCCTAGATAAAGCCTTTCGCGACGATACGGTACTGGTGTCGGTGATGGCGGCCAACAATGAGATTGGGGTGCTGCAACCGCTGGCGGAGATTGGGGCGCGGTGCCGCGATCGCCAGGTCTTCTTCCACAGCGACGCAGCCCAGGCGATCGCCAAAATTCCCCTCGACGTCGAGGCCATGAATGTGGATCTGCTGTCGCTGACGGCCCACAAAGTTTACGGCCCCAAGGGCACGGGCGCGCTCTACGTGCGGCGGCGACCCCGGGTGCCCCTGGCCCCGCAGCTCCACGGCGGTGGCCACGAGCGGGGGCTCAGGTCGGGCACCCTGTATCCACCCCAAATTGTCGGCTTTGCCAAGGCAGTAGAGCTGGGCTTGGGGGAATTAGAGGCCGAATCGGCTCGACTGGTGTCGCTGCGCCAGCGGCTGTGGGAGAATCTGCAATCCTTAGATGGCCTGCACCTCAATGGCCATGCCACCCGGCGACTGCCCGGCAACCTCAACGTCAGTTTTGCGGGGGTCGATGGCCAGGCGCTGCTGCTGGGGCTGCGGGGAATTGTGGCGCTGTCGTCGGGGGCGGCCTGTAGCACCGCCAGCACGACCCCGTCCCACGTGCTCAAGGCGTTAGGACGGGAGGATGGGTTGGCCTATGCCTCGCTGCGCTTTGGCCTGGGGCGGTTTACTACCGCTGCTGAAATCGATCATGTGGTAGCAGGCGTTGTGGCTACGGTGCAGGCACTGCGTCAGGTCGCCAGCTAGGTACTACCACGGTTGACGAGATAGGGCATAATAATAAGTAGCTTTGGGGTCAGGGGCATCGGCAAGGTTAGATCAGTGCCCAGGTTCGATTTACACGGTAGTAGTGTTGAATTCCCCGGCGGGCTTATGACAACCCAAGATCGGCAACTTAGCGACCTTCTCAAAGCGGGTATTGAGCAGGCCCGCTTGGGCTATTTTGAGGCGGCGATCGCTCAGTTTTCCCAGGCCATCGCCATTGACCAGGCCTGTGCCAAGGCCTTCTATAACCGGGGTTGCGCCCACCGCGACCTGGGCCGCCACGGGGCGGCGATCGACGACTTTTCTGCCGCTCTGCGGCTGGAGCCGCACTTCACCAATGCTTACATCAACCGGGGTAGCGTCTATCGCCTGGTGGGGCAGTTAGGCCAGGCTCTGGGCGATCTAGACCGGGCCATTGAGCTTCAGCCTGCGTCAGTGAAGGCCTACGGCAACCGGGGCCGCATCAAGCTCGATTTAGAAGATTACGGCGGCGCGATCGCCGATTTCTCGGTTGTGCTGGCCGAGCAGCCCAAGTTTGCCAAAATTTTGCTGTGGCGGGGGCTGGCCCACCTCAAGCAGGGAGCCCACGCCGCCCTGGCCGAACCCCGCCGCGAGGCCTACCAGGCTGCCATCGTCGACTTTTCACGGCTGTTGCAGAGCCAGCCCCACCACGCCGAAGCCTATAACTACCGGGCAGTGGCCTACTTTCAGCTGCGCAACACCTACCAGGCCACCCTCGACATCAACCGCGCCCTCGACTGCCAGGTTGACTACGCCGAAGCCTATATCAACCGGGGCATGCTGCGCCACGAGCTGGGTGACTTTCAGGGGGCGATCGACGACTACACCACGGTGCTAGAGCTCAACCCCGCCCTGCAAGACCGCTCCTATAACCAAACCCTGGTGGGCCTGGCCCTCGACAGCCCGGACGCCACCCTGAGCGAAGATACCCCACTCAACCTGCGCTTTCGCCTGGCCGACTTGTACGACAGCCGGGGGCTGCTGCGGGCCCAGGTGGGCGACATGGAGGGGGCGATCGCCGACTACACCCTGGCCCTGCGCTTCAACCCCCACAGTGGCCGCATCTTGGCTAACCGAGGTCGGGTGTTTAGCCGCCAAGAAGACTACGCGGCGGCGATCGCCGACTTTGACCTGGCCCTCGATATCAACGACAGTGATGCCCTGGCCTACTGCGATCGCGGCTACGCCCTCTACTTTCTCGACGAGTGGGCGATGGCCCTCGACGACTTCAACCGCGCCATCGAGATCAGCGCCACCCTGGCCGAGGCCTACATTGGTCGCGGCCACACCAACATTCGCCTGGGCAACAATGCCGCCCTGGCTATGGATGACTTTCGCAAGGCTCTAGAACTGTCGTGGGACAGCCGCAAACCCGAGCGATCGCGCCCCCTGTAGACCGTTCAAAGTCGCTCTATGCCTAGATCAACCGATGGCCAACAATACTAAATTACTCCCTTGCTGCGATGGCCCTATCTTTGCCGCCTGGGCTACAACAATTTGCCGATCGCCAAATTGCCAGGGGCAAATACACCACTCTCGACGAAATGTTTCTGGCTGGACTTCAAGCCTTAGCTGAGCGAGAGCAAACCTACCAGCGACGGTTTGCCGAATTGCGTCATGAGGTTTTGTTAGGGGCTGTCGAGGCTGAGCGCGGTCAACTTTTAGATGCTTCTACAGAAATTAGCGCCATTCGCCAACGACTCCGCGATCGCTATGCTGAGCCATGAGTCGCCTCTGAGCATAAAAGTTAGATATAGGCACAAATCACAGCAACCTCCACCAGATAGAGATTTGGCGGAGCGGGTAAACCCTGTGCTGTGTAAGAAACGAGCATGGCAGGATTCGAACCTGCGACCCCTAGAACCGGAATCTAGTGCTCTATCCACTGAGCTACATGCCCTTAGGCTGAATTATTCTAGCATCTGCTAGAGGTGTTATCACGACGACTCGTCCTTAATCTACAACCGAGTATGGCCAATACCGTTACCCCTTTTCTCATGTTTGAAGGCTCCGCTGAGGAGGCCATGACCCTGTATGCCTCGACCTTTAGCGGGTGTCAGGTCGATGAGATTGACTATTACGGTGCTGGTGAGCTGGGCAGAGAAGGCACCGTGAAGCAGGCTACCCTGATTGTGGGCGGGCTGACAATCATGTGCACCGACAGCCCCATACCCCACGACTTTTCGTTTACCCCCTCGATGTCGCTATTCGTCGATTGCACCAGCGATACTGAGCTTGAACAGGCCTTTGAGCAGCTTTCAGCCGGTGGCGAAGTGTTGATGCCGTTAGATGACTATGGCTTTAGCCAGCGATTTGGCTGGGTGAACGATCGCTTTGGCGTGTCGTGGCAGCTTAATCTGGCTAAGTAATCCAGAAACCGCAAACTAAGCCGCGCGGCTCGTCTACGAGTTTTGCCCTTTCACCTCTCTACCTGAGACCCTATGACCCAACCTACTGACACCGCCAATCCTCTCGATGCCGCCGCTGCCGCCCTGAGCCAAGAGGCTGAAGGGGCGGGTTTATCGGAAGAACAATATCGCCGCAAAATGCAGCGCCGCCAGGAGGTGCAGCAGCAGCGCATCGCCGATCGCAACGTCGAAAAGGGGCTAGTGATTATCAACACCGGCAACGGCAAGGGCAAAACCACCGCCGCCCTGGGCATGGTGCTGCGCTCCCTTGGCCACGGCTATCGAGTGGCAATCGTGCAGTTTATCAAGGGCGCGTGGGAACCGGCGGAGAAGGCGGTGCTGGAGCGGTTTGGCGACCAGCTCAGCTTTCACGCCATGGGCGAAGGGTTTACCTGGGATACGCAGGATCGCGATCGCGACACCCAAACCGCCCAAACCGCCTGGGAAACGGCGCTTTCCTACATCCGCAACCCTGAGTACAAAACTGTTCTGCTTGACGAGGTGAATATCGCCCTCAAGCACGGCTTTCTGAGCGTCGATCAGGTGGTGACGGGGCTGGCCGAAAAGCCGGAGATGACCCACGTCATTCTCACCGGGCGAGGGGCACCCCAGGCGCTAATCGACCAGGCGGATCTAGTGACGGAGATGACCCTGGTTAAGCACCCCTTCCGCGAACAGGGCATCAAAGCCCAACCCGGCATCGAATTCTAGGGTCGCGCTGTCGTAGGGTGGGCACTGCCCACCACAGGGAAAATTCTGTGCAAGCGCCATCCCAAGGGTACTGCCCACCATTGGAAAGACCTTTCCCAGGCCAACCCCTCAATCTCAAACCCCTGATGACCTATGGATCGCTACACCACCCTACGCCGCATCCAGAGCCTCGATCCCGAGCGCGACCACGCCGAAATCTGCCACCTGCTGGCGGGGTATGAGTTCCCGTGGGATGTCACCCGCGCCCTGGAGGTGGCTCTGCTGCGGACGTTCTGTATTCCCAGCGTGTCGGCGCTGCTGGATAGAACCGGCGAGTTTCGCCACCACGCCCAAAAGCGCTACGACGACACCGGCATTGTGGTGTCTGAGGTGCTCAAGCACGGCTACGACAGCCCCCGAGGCGAGGCGTTTATTCAGCGCATGAATGCCATTCACCGCCACTACGCCATTGGCAACCGCGATTACCTCTACGTGCTCTCGACCTTTGTGTACGAGCCGATTCGGTGGTGCGATCGCTTTGGCTGGCGGCCCTTTTGTGAGAAAGAGCGGCTGGCCTGCTACTACTTTTGGCGGGCGATTGGCGATCGCATGGGCATTCAATCTATTCCGCCGACCTACGAAGCGTTTGAGCAGTTCAACCACGAATTTGAGACCGAGCATTTTGCCTATACCCCTGCCAACCAGCGAGTCGCCGATGCCACCCGACGACTGCTGCTGTCCTGGTTTCCTGCCCCTACCCGCCCCCTGGTTAACTGGGGACTGCCCTGCCTGCTCGACCCGCCGTTGTTGACGGCGCTGGGATGGCAGTCGGTGCCGGTAGCGGTGCAGCAGTTAGCCAACACGGCCCTCAAAGCCCGCAGTCGCCTCTTGCGCCGCCTGCCGCCGCGCACTGAGCCCGGTTTCTTGGTCGATCAATCCATTCGCAGCTACCCCAAGGGCTACACCGTAGAAGATATTGGGCCAGAGGCGCTGCGATCGCGCCTGTAGGCACTTCATCCTCAACGCTATCGCTGGGGTTATGCACTATCATCAGAAGCCGTAGCCGCTACCAGTAGCCCCATGCCCGACTGTCAGCCCTCCCTGCTCTCCGACGCCGATCTGCGGGCGGCGGATCTGTCGTGGGCCTACAACCGCCCAGCGGGGTCCGCGATGCCAGCGGACGAGCTCCAGGGCTGGAAGCAGCGGGTGGCCCAGTTTCAGGCCACCGTCAAGGCTGACCCATCGGTGCAGGGGTCGCTGTTCGATGTCGTGAATGCTTCGCCTGCGGAGACCCTTGACCCCTTTACCCTGCTGCCCCGCAATGCCGAGTTCTGGCGCGGCCAGTTTCAAGAGACGGGCGTACCTGCCCTGTACTTTGTGGTCGATCACGACGCGGCGGTGCTGCTCTACGTGGGCGAAACCGTCAAGTCAAACCAGCGCTGGAAAGGGGTACACGACTGCAAGCGCTACATTCTCAGCTATGTGGAAGCCCACCGGGTTCACAGTCTGCCCGTAGCGGTGAATATTGGCTTTTGGCCCCATGCCGACGGCGATCGCAAAGCCCGCCAGTCTCTAGAACTGGAGCTAATTCGCCGCTGGCGATCGCCCTTCAACAAAGAAAACTGGGCCATCTGGAGCACCCCGTTTGTGGGCGGCAAGCTAGAGCCCTAGGGTATGCCGTTTACAACTTCTAATGCTGTGGCAATGGCTAGCGGCTTTGGTAGCCTGGGCCTTGAAAATAGTTCACCAGGGCGATCGCCAATCCCCCCAGCAGCGCGTAGACAATCATCGCGATCAGGTTGTTGAGATCAAAAATTCGCGTGGCATCGGCGCTGGTAGGGCTAATAAAGAGGGTCGAAAACGGCCACATAAACGGCTCTGCCAGAGCATAAATGGTTCGGGCAAACGGGTTGTCGGGGTTGGCGCTAGACAGGCGCAGAAAGAAGCGCAGACTCAGTAGCACCTCTAGGGCACCGATCAGCAGAGCGATCGTATTGCGTACCCAGGCCAATCTAGAGCGTCGCTGCGCCGCCCGCAACCGATCTTGCTCTTGCCTAAGGCGATAGACCTCCTGGTTTTGAGTGAGTTCTCGGTGGCGTTCAAACTCATCGTGTCCGTTGGGTGTCTGGCTCATGGGGGTGTTATCGCCTGCAATTAATAGTTCTTGATGCTACAGCAGCCGCCACGTTAGCTAAAACATAGCGGAGTCTGGCCGACGCTATAGGGTTGTCTCACTTTATATAGGGTATGGCCCAGAGGCAATCTCTGACAGAGATATTACTAAACCAGCAACAATAACGCCTACCAACATAGGTTAACCCCATAGGAAAACTGTAGGAAATATGAGGAAGTGGAATCTAGCCAATCCCCAACCTGCGCTCCTATTGCGCTCCTATGATGTAGGCGATCGCTGCTTTGTCCGATCTAACCCCCCGTATCTAACCGGTCTACCCATTAACCAGCACTGGCAAAGCGAATCTTCAGGTAGTCGTCTTCCATCTTTGCGCCGGAGGGCTGGAGCGCCGCCAGAGCCTGGGGCAGCACCAAGTTGCGGCGGTGGTTGCCGATGCGCACATTCAGCTCGTCGGCAGACTTGCTCAGCTCAATCTGGTCTTTGGGAATGCCGGGCAGATAGAGCTCCAGGCTATAGCAGCCCTCCTCCTGCACTACGCGCAGAGTGGTTTCTTTGTAGTAGACCTGGGTGGGGTCTTCGTCGGTGTACAGAGTTTCTTTAAGCCGCTGGAGCGATTCTAGACCACAGAGTTCTTCGGCAAATAGGGGCACCTCTTTCACCGGCAGGGGGTGAAAGTTCTCGTGAATCTCCTGCTTGTACTGCTGTTGTTTTTCTTTCATGCGCTGAAAGAAGGGATCCTGCACCTCGTCGGGGATGATGCGGTTGGCGATTACCAGGTCGGTGCCGACGTTGTAGAGGCTGAGGTAGGCGTGGGCGCGGAGGGATTCTTTGATCACCATTTTTTCGGGGTTGGTGACCAGGCGCACGGAGGTGGTGCCCGCGTCGGTGAGCACTTTCTCTAGCTCAATTAGCTGCTCATAGAATTCGTAGGGGGCATCCATCACCTCTTTGGTGGGCAGGTTAAAGCCCGCCACTGGGCGAAAGAAGGGCTGCACCAGGGGCCGCAGCGCTTCGGAGACTGCCTGGAAAGGTTTGTAGAGTTTGCGCATGTACCAACCCGCCACCTCGGGCAGGCTGAGCAGGCGCAGGGCGGTGCCGGTGGGGGCCGAGTCGATAATCAGCACGTCGTACTCGCCTTCGTCGTGGTGGCGCTTCATGCGCACCAGGCTAAAAATCTCATCCATGCCGGGCAGAATGGCCAGCTCTTCGGCTTCGATGCCCTCTAGGCCACGGGCTTGGAGCACGTCGGTGATGTAGCGCTTTACCGCGCCCCAGTTGCCTTCGAGCTCCATCAGGGCGTCTAGCTCAGCGCCCCAGAGGTTGGGCTGCACAAGGCGCGGGTCGTGGCCGAGTTCCATATCAAAGCTGTCGGCCAGGGAGTGGGCCGGGTCGGTGCTGAGTACCAGGGTTTTGTAGCCCAGTTCGGCACAGCGCAAGCCTGTGGCGGCGGCTACGGAGGTTTTGCCTACGCCGCCTTTGCCGGTCATTAACAATACCCGCATGTGGGTGTCCTCGCCTTTTCCGTTATGGTTCCCTATTTCTCTAATCTATAGGGTTTTTGAGGTTTCCGCAGGGCGTTAGCGATCGCTTGTTGGGGCGTGATCCCCGAAATCGTCATTTTTTCTACGCTTGAAGGTTTTTAATGAAACCATTCCTGTTGTAGGGGCAAACGGTTGTTTGCCCGAAGGGGTAGCGGTCTTATCTTAAGATCTGGCGGCAATGCGGGGATGGTGGTTGAGGTGTTCGCGGCGCAAAATAGGGGAGGACAGCCAGGTCTACCGCTGGGGCCATTTCGCTGGCCCTAGACCCCCGTTGAGCAAGGACGTTCCGCCACCCTGCACCCGACGGAAAGGAGTAAGTGATCATAGGTTTAAAAGTCTGTTCTGCAAATGGGCCTGTCGGTCGCATCAGCTCTGTGGTTCCGGCCACCTATTCACTGCTGTCTGGCGTTGAGTAGGGTGGGCATTGCCCACCATTGACCCCGCGCTCCTAGGCCGCGATCGCATCCATCAGCTCCTCGGCCATGTCAAAGTTGGCGGTGACCGACTGCACATCGTCGAGGTCTTCGAGGGCATCCATCAGTTTCACCAGCAGGCGGGCCTGGTCGGGGTCTTCGACCAGGACAGTGTTGCTGGGAATCCAGCGCAGCTCGACCTGGTGGATGGTGTAGCCGTGGGTTTTGAGAGCGGTGTCAAGCTGTTCTAGGTCGGTGGGGGCGCAGAAAATTTCGGCACCGGGGATGACTTCGTCCCGTCGGCCCAGCAGCTCGGTGAGGTCATAGGTTTCGGCACCGCCATCCATGGCGGCTTCGAGCAGGGTTTCTTCGTCGCCGGGTGCGGCGATGGTGACGACACCTTTTTGCTCAAACATCCAGCCGACGCAGCCGGTTTCACCCAGGTTGCCGTTGCTTTTGCTGAAGGCGGCGCGCAGGTCGGCGGCGGTGCGGTTGCGATTGTCGGTCAGTGCTTCAATCAGCACGGCGATGCCGCCGGGGCCGTAGCCCTCGTAGCGGATGGCTTCGTAGCTGTCGTCGGCATCCAGGTTGCCAGATCCCTTAGCAATCGCCCTGTCAATATTGTCGTTGGGCACCCCCGCCGCCTTGGCTTTATCGATCGCCGTGCGCAGCTGAAAGTTGCCCGCCGGGTCGCCCCCCTGGCGGGCTGCTACGATAATTTCTCGCGACATTTTGGCGAAGGTTTTGCCTCTTACGGCGTCAACCCGCGCTTTTTGGCGCTTGATGTTGGCCCACTTGCTATGACCTGCCATACCTCACAAACGGGTAACTGCATGCTTGATTTTATCGCCTTAGAGTGTTCTAACTAAATACTTATCCGGGATCTCACCGCGACCGGCCTATTGGGCCGCGTTCGCGTTCTTTAAAGGGATAAAGGAATGCTTTTTTAGTTGGGATACTCTAAGGAGTAGCGGCTCGCAGGGCGGCCCCAATCAGCCCCACCTGGGGGTTGAGCACGATATGTACGGGCACCCGATCGAGCAGGGGGCTGACGCGGCCTTTGTGGGTAAAGGCGTCGAGGAAAGAGCCCGAGGTCATCAGGTCAAGGTTTTTGGCGGCGATGCCCCCGGCCACGTAAAGGCCGCCGTAGGGCAGCAGTTTGAGGGCCAGGTTGCCCGCCTCGGCCCCGTAGGCAGAGACAAAAATCTCCATGGCTTTGTGAGAGAGGCGATCGCGGCAGCCCACGGCGGCCTGGGCAATCACCGCTCCGGGGTCAACGGTTTTGGTGGAGAGGCCGGTCTGGCGTTCCCAGGTGGTGATGGCTTCAGCGATCTCTGGGGTTTCGGTGGCAAACTCGCGATCGCGCAAAAACTGGTAGATCGCCACAATCCCCTGGCCCGACACCACCCGCTCCACCGACACGCGGGAGATCTGGTGCTTGTCGAGCAGGTAGCGCATCAGCTGAAACTCTAGCTCTGAGCGCGGCGCAAAGTCGGCGTGCCCACCCTCGGAAGGGAATACCAGAGGCCGACCGCTGGTGTCCAGGGCAAACCCCTGCCCCAGCCCTGTACCCGCGCCGATGATGGCCACCGGGGCATTGCCGTCGGGATCGCCCGCTTGTAGGGTGTGGATGTCCTCGGCAGCAAGGCCAAAGACGCCATAGCCGACCGCTTCAAAGTCGTTGATTAACTCAACGCGGTCGAGGTCTAGCTCGACCTGGAGGCGATCGCCCTCCAGCGACCAGGCCAGGTTGGTGAGGCTAGAGATGTTGTCGACCACTGGCCCGGCGATCGCAAAGCAGGCCCGCTCGGCATCGTAGGCATGCCCGGCGTCAATGGCGGCCTGGTGCAAAAATTCTTTCACCATGGGCACCAGGTCGGGGTAGGCCTGGCTGGAGTAGGTGCGCTCAAACTCGGTTTTGAGAATCACCGGGGTCTCTGGGCTGGGCGCGCTGGCCTGAACCAGGCGCAGAATGGTTTTGGTGCCGCCAATGTCACCGGCAAGCAGATAGGTCATGGCTGGAACGTTCTGAGGGGCTAACGACAGTTGCGGGCAGATCCTGGTTTAGCTTACCGCTGCGAAAGCCCTCTAGATCGAGGGTGACGTAGGTGAAACCGTAGTCTTGCAGCGCCTTTACCAGTGCTTCAAGATTAGTGGTGGCGACAAAATCCTTAATATTTTCTGCCGGAATTTCGATGCGGGCGGTGTCGGCCTGCGATCGCACCCTGAGCTGCCGCAGCCCCAGATGCCGTAGGTACAGCTCCGCCTGGCCCACCCGCCGCAGCTTTTCTAGGGTAATCGCCTCACCGTAGGGAAACCGCGAGCTGAGGCAGGGCTGGGCTGGCTTATCCCACCAGGGCAGGCCCAGCAACCGCGAGATCTCGCGCACCTCAAACTTGGTGATGCCCATTTCAGCTAGGGGTGACCTCGCCCCCCGCTCCTGCGCCGCCTGAATGCCTGGGCGGTAGTCGCCCAGGTCGTCGGCGTTGACGCCATCCACCACGTAGGGGTAGCCCCGCCCCAGGGCCAGGGGCTTAAGGGTGTCGTGCAGCTCGCTCTTGCAGAAGTAGCAGCGGTTGACGGGGTTGGCGGCGTAGTTGGGGTTATCCAGCTCATGGGTAGCGACAATTTCGTGGGCAATGCCGATCGCCGCCGCCTGCACCTGGGCCTCTTCTAAATCGGCGGGCATGAGCGAGGGAGAGTTGGCGGTAACGGCGAGGGCGCGATCGCCCAGCATGTCGTAGGCGACCTTGGCCACCAGGGTGCTGTCGATGCCGCCCGAATAGGCGATCAGCGCCCGATCCATCGCGGCGAATAGGGCTTTAAGCTGGTCAAGTTTTTGCGACACCATAGTTGAGCTACAGAAGTTGAAAGGATGGGGCCTAGAAATTGGGCTAGGCCAGAGGGCCGCCTATCTCCATCCTACCGATGCCCCTTTCCCATTGCCTAGTTCTAACGGTCGTTGTGCCCTATGGTGAAGCGATTTCAAATTTAGCCATTCAGTACTGCTTCGTAGGCTTGTCCGGCCCGCTCCCAGGTGAAGGTATCTTCGATGAGTTCGCGGCCTCGCGCTGAGAGGGTGGCGCGCAGGTCGGGCTGGTCAAAAAGTTGAGCGATCGCCCCCACATACTCATCCACCGTGTTGGCCCGCAGCGCCCGCTGGGGCTGGTCTACGGCGAGACCTTCGAGGCCGCGATCGCTCGCCACCACCGGCACCCCCGCCGCCATTGCCTCCAGGGTTTTGTTCTTAATGCCAAAGCCAATGCGCATTGGCACCACAGCCACGGTCGCTCGGTGCAGATACTCCGCCACCGACGGCACCCGCCCGGTGACGACGACTCCCGGCAGATTGCCCAACGCCTGGACTTCTGCGGTGGGTTTGTTGCCCACCAGGTACAGCGTGGCATCGGCGTAGCGCTGGCGCAAGGGCGGCAGAATGACCTGGGCCAGAAATTTTGCGGTGTCTACATTGGCGATGTAGTCCATCGCGCCGACAAAAACCAGGCTGTGTCCGCCGGGGTCAGCGCTGCGGTAAGGGAACTGCACCAGATCGACGCCGTTGGGCACCACGTGGAGGGGAGTAGCTCCGGCAATCGGGGCAAAAAATTGGCGGTCTTCCTCAGTGGTGATCACCAGGTCGGTGAATTTCTGGGCGTAGCGGCGTTCGTAGCGGCGCAGCAAGGGTAGGTTGAGGCGATCGCGCAGCGGCTTCTCCGCTGTCCCCGTCTGGAGCTGATTCACCAGCGTGCCATAGAGCGAGCTGTGGATATCCACCACCACCTTCTTGACTCGCTGACGATAGCTGGGGCGCACAAAGACTTCATTGACACTGTGTTCGCAGGTGATGGCATCGCAGTGGCTGCCCTCGACCCACTCGTCGATCCACCGCTGCATGGTGGGGGTATGCAGGTAGGTGGTGCTGGGGGGCGTACCCGTAGCGAGAAAATGGGCAAAGCGGCTGGCTTTGCCCGTTAGCCCCGGTTGCAGGTCGGCGGCGGTAGGTCGAGGAAAGCACACCAGCTTCTCCACATGGGTAGACAGGGTATTCACCTCCTCCTCCGTTACTTCGTCGGATCGCTGCGTTACCAGCGTGACCTCGTGCCGTTGGGCCAGGTGCTTGAGTAGGTAAAACGTGCGAATCTGGGTGCCCCCCAGCGTCGGCGGGTAGGGAAACGTGGTAGAGATCATCAAAATTCGCATCAACCGGGTTCCCCTAAATGAGCAATGGTGTGGGCTGCCTCGGGCAAAGCGGCCTGGGCCTGCCCCTGACTGCGGGCGTAGGCACACCACAGATCCAAGGGGGCGATCGCTAGCTCCAGAGCGGTGCCGCGTCCGTTCAGGAGCTTAGCGGTAGCCTGGGGCAGTTCTTTCAGCCCCCAGCGCAGCAGCCGGTAGCGGATTTCTTTGGCCGTGAGGGGGCGCATCAGATCGACGCCGTGGAGGTCGTGGAGGTAGCGGTTTGAGCAGCCATAGCGATACCACTGACTGCGGAGGCCTTTTAGCGTATTGCGATGGCGATGGTAAACCACGGCATCGGCGGCGTGGACGAGTCGCCACGGGGTGGCTTGCTGAATACGCCAGCACAGGTCAGCGTCCCCGCCCGTGGTCAGGTGGGGACGAAAGAGCCCAACTGTACCCAAAATTTCGGCCCGCACCGCCAGGTTCGCCGTTTGACCATAGGGCAAAAAAGTATGGTTGAGGGTGTTGTGCTGGGAGAGGGTGCCCTGGCGATCGGCGTAGCGCTCTAGCCAGTTTTGGCTGGGCAGGGCTTTGATTTCCCCAGCGACCAGCCCTACAGAATGGTCGGTAAAGGGCTGCACCAGGGCGGCGAGCCAGCTCGGCTCAGGGTGGCAATCGGCATCGGTAAAGGCAAGAATTTCCCCTGTGGCGACGGCGATGCCAGCGTTGCGGGCGGCGTAGGAGCTTTGGATATCGCTGTAGGTGAGGGCGCAGAGGTGGATTCCCTGGGATGCGGCGGTAGCGGTGGCGGCTTGGAGCAGGTCGGGGGTGCGATCGCAGCTCCCATTATCCACCAGCAAAAATTCGACGCGATCGGCAGGGTACTGCTGCCCCAGCAGCCGCTCTACCAGCTCAGGCAGGTCGGTCTCACCGTTGTAGATGGGCACAATCACCGATACCGAGGGATACACCCTCGGCTGAGCCGCATCGGTTGTCACAATGGGAACCGCCATCGTCTGTCATGCAATCCATAGAGCAAACTGGTTCCAGTATGCCCATCCTCTCCGGGGATGTCCCTAGACTGGGGCTGCCGTGCGAGGGGCGTCGGTGCTAGGGGAGCGACAATCCGAAGATACCCCTGCGCTTCTCGCTATACTGCTGAACGCAATCCGTTGTTGGCGCTATGCGTTCTACCGTTCAACCCTCCCTCGCCGTTGGCCTCGCCGTCGCCCTAGGACTGTCGAGCTGTGCCCCTGTCCCCGATGGGGCTGACGCGGCTCTAGAGGATGCTGTCCCAGCACAACCGGCGATGCCTCCGGTTTACGAAACCGTGAGATTGCCCAGCGCGATCGCCCATGTGATGACTATTCCGGACCCGGTGCGCTACCCAGTACAGGTAGCGGTCGTGAATGATCTGGCGCGGGTGGATCAGATCGTCTCCCAGGTGTGCGAGGGGGAGGGGTGCGCAGCCGCAGCGATCAACGCCGGTTTCTTTGACCCTAACAACGGGCTGACGACATCCTACGTAATGCAGGATGGCGCACTGGTGGCCGACCCCAACCAAAACGATCGGCTGATTGGCAATCCCGACCTGACCAGCTATATGGATCGAATCTTGAATCGCTCAGAATTTCGCCGCTACGACTGCGGCGGCACCCCGAGCTACGACATCACCTTTCATCAGGAGCCTGTGCCAGCGGGGTGCGCCCTGGTGGATGCGGTCGGTGCTGGGCCTCAGCTGCTGCCCCAAGATACTTCGGTGGAGGAAGGGTTTATCGATCGCACTGTCGCCCGCGATGCCCTGGGTAGCCAGTCGCCCAATGCGCGATCGGCGGTGGGCCTTAAGGCCGACGGCAGCGTGGTGCTGGTGATGGTGGCCGAGGTGCCGGGGGTGTCGCCCTCGGGCATGACCATGGCGGAAGTGGCGGGGCTGATGGGCGATCGCGGTGTCACCCAAGCCCTCAACCTCGACGGCGGCAGCTCCTCAACGCTGATGTACGACGGTACCACCCACTACGGTCGTCTCAACAGCGCTGGAGATCTGGTTCAACGCCCGGTGAAATCAATTCTCTGGGTGGCTAATCCTGACTGGGGGGTTGAGTGAAAACGCTTTATTCGGTGGTGGGCAATGGCCTACCCCCAAACCATCTACCCCCTACCCATCTACTCCCCCACTCCCTACCTGCCTCTCCACAAAGGCCCGGCTTCGGTGGAGATTCAGTTCTAGCTCCACTAGATCGCTGAGCTGGGCAGTGAGGGTTTCGATGCGCTGATTGGCTGCGACCTTGCGGTGGAGGGCTGCTCTCGCGAGATCTTCTCGGTTCATAGCTAGGGCTTTTTGGGCGACACGATGCCATTCATCGGCGGCTTTGTAGGCGGTTTGCTGGTCGGCCAGGGTGGTGTTGTAGGCGGTGGCGATGTCGCCCAGGGCTTTTTGAAAGTTGGCGCGGGCTTCTGTGGGGCTGGTGGTGTGGCGATCGCGATCGGCCAGTTGCCGCAGTTCAGGGAGGTTGAGCTGGTCGGTGCGCAGGCCAAAGTTGGCCAACTGGCGGCTCTCGCTGCGCCCGGTGGTGCACCAGTTAGCGAAATGTTCGCAGTTGTTGAGCAGCAGGTCGTACCGGCGCTCGCCCAGGCGGCTAGTGGCCCGCTCAATCACAACCTCGGGGGCATAGATCAGCGATTTGCGCACGGTGTAGACCGGGTTGTGCCAAGCAAAGGCATCGTAGCTGGTGCAGGCGATCTCGGCCTCTGCCCCCGCTTTGCTGTAGTGGATGACGGTGCCGTCGCCACAGTCGATGCCGTGGTGCTGGTACAGTCCCGGTACCCCGGCCAGATCTCGCAGAACGTAAATTTGGTCGCCCTTGGCCATAGCTGCGGCTATCTCACTGAGAACGCTGAAGGCGCGATCGGCATCGCATTTGAGCATTGGGTTGAAATAGGTATATATTCCAAAACAGCTCATCTTTGTTATAGCAGCCTGGTTCCCTAGGAACGTGGATTAAATAACCTGAACTTCTGGGACGGCGGTGTAGTTCCATTGAGGCAAGAGGTCATCAAAGACAATTGTCATCGTGGCTTTGAAGTCTTCAGCTACTTTTCGCCCCGTTTGGTAGG
>NZ_JAYGIH010000005.1:0-123412 GCF_034932455.1 Leptolyngbya sp. CCNP1308
AGAAGCTAGAGAATCACATTGGTGCGATCTGGACGTTCATCCACGACTACAATCGCCGCGTCAGAGAGAAGTTGGCAGAACGGGAATCGCCTACGTTTTCCTCTGTCCTTTACTAAAGTGCACTACCTGAACGGAAACCCATTCTCGCCGCCAATTTTGAAAAACAGCAGCAGCGCCATCACGTCCACAATGGGCGCAAAAATCGCGTCTACCCCCGTGGCCGACCCTTCCTGGGCCAGGGCCGGAGGAACGATAATTAGCAGCAGCAGGGCCGTTAGCGCCAAAATTCCCCAGGGGCGGCGCTGGCCAATGGTCTGCCAAAAACCACCCGGGCGGGCTAGCGCAACGGGCGGCATGTTTTTGAGATAACTCATGGGCTTTTTGCGGTAGAGGTCTAAGGGGCCAGCGATCCACAGGGCGCGGAAGCATAGTAAATGTCGGGAGACAATGCACAGAGCATTTGACCTTCCCAGGTACAGATAACAAGTTTTTTGGGGCTTTACTGTTACTTCAGACACTCTCTGCCCCACCGCCAGCGGCCACAGTGGGGTCGACCGAACCTCTAAGTGCAGAAATCGCCGCTTGTGGAATTTGCCAACAGCGTCAAAAATTGCCTTTAAGTAACCACTAGCTGAACCACTACCGAACCGCCATGACGACGATTCTGGAACAGGGCAATATCTCGATCCATACCGAGAATATTTTTCCAATTATCAAAAAAGCGCTCTACTCGGAGCACGAGATTTTTCTGCGAGAGCTGATATCTAACGCCGTAGACGCGATCAAAAAACTCTCTATGGTGGCCCGCTCCGGCGAATACTCCGGCGACATTGGCAGCCCCGAAATCGAAGTCAAGTTTGACAAAGACCAGAAAACCCTCAGTATTTCTGACACCGGCATCGGCATGACCGCCGACGAGGTGAAGCAGTACATCAACCAAGTAGCCTTCTCCAGCGCCGAAGAATTCATCACCAAATACAAAGACAGCGCCGCCGCCGACCCAATCATCGGCCACTTTGGTCTGGGCTTTTACTCTTCGTTTATGGTGGCTAGCACCGTCGAGATCGACACCCTCTCCTACCGAGAAGGGGCTGAGGCCGTGCACTGGAGCTGCGATGGCTCGACCCAATTTGAACTGAGCGCCTCGGAGCGCACCACTGTCGGCACCACCATCACCCTGCACATGATGGAGGGCGAAGAAGAATACCTCGAACCGGCCCGCATTCGGCAGCTGATTAAAACCTACTGCGACTTCATGCCGGTGCCGATTAAAATCGACGGCGAGGTCGTCAACAAGCACGAAGCCCCCTGGAAGCAGTCGCCCAGCAGCCTCACCGACGACGACTACCTGGAGTTTTACCGCTACCTCTATCCCTTCCAGGAAGACCCGCTGCTGTGGATTCACCTCAACACCGACTACCCCTTCGTGGTCAACGGCATTCTCTACTTCCCTAAGCTCAAGCCCGACATCGACATCACTAAGAGCAGCATTAAGCTCTACTGCAACCAGGTCTTCGTCACCGACAACTGCGAAGAGGTGGTGCCCCGCTTTCTGCTGCCCCTGCGCGGCGTCATCGACAGCACCGACATTCCGCTGAACGTGAGCCGCAGCTTTTTGCAGGGCGATCGCACCGTGCGCCGCATCGCCGACTACATCGCCAAGAAAGTTGGCGACAGCCTCAAAGCCCTGTACCGCGACGACCCTGCCAAATACATCGCCAGTTGGCAAGACCTGGGCAACTTCGTCAAGTTTGGCTCCCTCAACGACGACAAGTTTAAGGAGCAGGTCAAAGACATCCTGATCTTCCGCACTACCGCTAAGCTGGGCGAAGCGGAAGAAGCTCCCAAAGTCGAAGTGCAAACCGACGAGGGCGACGCCTGGTCAGAAGTGGCTGACGCCGCCAAACCCGCCACCGACGCCAAGGGCAACTTCTACACCACTCTGCAAGAGTACCTGGAGCGCAACAAAGACAAGCACGAAAACCGCGTTTTCTACGCCACTGACGAGGTTTCCCAGGCCACCTATATCGAGCTGTTCAAGAGCCAGGGCCTAGAGCTGCTGTTCATGGATTCGTTCATCGATACCCACTTTATTCCGACCCTGGAGCGGGAATACTCCGATGTGAAATTTGTGCGGGTGGATGCGGATCTGGACGACACTCTGCTCGACAAAGAAAAGCAGAGCGAAATCGTAGACCCGGCCACCAACAAGACCCGCGACGATGAGGTCAAAGAGATGTTTGAGCAGGCGATCAACCGTCCCCGCGTCAACATTAAACCTCAGGCGCTGAAGGGCGAAGGGGCTCCCCCGGCGATGGTGCTGCTGCCCGAAGAAGCCCGCCGCATGCAGGAAACCATGGCGATGATTCAGCAGCAGGAGATGCAGTTCCCCGACGACCACGTGCTGATGGTGAATACGGCCCATCCGCTAATTCAAAACCTGCTGGGACTGAGCCAGAGCACAATCATCGGGGCCGACGGCGGCAGCTCCCCAGCGGGCGATCTGGCGACGATGATCTGCAACCAGGTTTACGACACGGCGCTGATGGCCCAAAAGGGCTTTGATGCCGATGGCATGAAGACTTTTGTGGAGCGATCGAACACACTGCTAACGAAGCTGACTGAGCGATAGAAAACTGCTTCTGTAGACAGACCCCTAGGTTCTTCAAGAACCTAGGGGCTTTTTAGGTTTTTCTTAATATAGTGAAAACGATCCGTGGCCAAGTATATAATTCGACGCTGATAGCATAAAAAAGCTTGATGCGGAGAAGATAAAAATATTCGATGGAGTGATCAAGCTAAAACTATCCAGTCCTAATATACACAGATACTCATGAACGAAAAAGATAATCAAGTCAGGGCAGAAAATAATCAAAATACTAGCATAAAAAATTGGCTAATTGGAGGAGGAGCAGTCGCTCTTCTTGGTGCCTTAGCAGCTGTTCTAACCCCACTTCCAGAATTGATTGAGTCTCTAAAGCCAGGTGAAAATGAGCCTCCTGTGGCAAAAGTTCACGTCATTCAACCAGAATCTGATAGTCACCTAAATGATAGCCTCAAGGCTCCTATCATAACCATTCCAGAGGGTGTTGAACTCCGCCTAGAATCCATTTCTTCTGATGCACAAGATGGCAGCGCATTGAAGCACATATAGTTGGTAAATGGCACAGAGGTTTCGAAAGGTAATTACTTTGCTATTACACTGCCCAGTCAAGGAGGCATCTATGCTGTCACTTTGAAGGTTATCGATAGGCGAAATACAGAAAGCACCGAATCCATAGGTGTAAAAGTAATTGACAATTCTCAGGAAGCTCCATCTTATCAATGGCTTGAGGCTACAGCAAGCAATGTCCCGTCAAATGCCTTCGTAGCTGCCGAAGAATTTACATCAGAGATCGAGGGGAATCGGCTTCTTTTCTTGTGTAGGGCGGAGATTTCTGGAAGAAAAGTTCCTGGCAAAGTAGTTAAAGGGCTCTGTAACATACCCAGCTATAAAGTAGAAGATGGAGAAATAAAAGAACCAGAAGAAAAACTGGCAAGAGACTATGAAATCCTAGTCTCTGAGCGCGAAATAAGCTGGGAAAGACCTAGTTCGAATTCTGAAAATGTTAACGGTCTACCAGAAGGAACTCTAATGTCAGACGATCGATTCTTAACAGTTATATGTCGCACCAATTATTCTCAGGAGGTTCCGGATAGTAAAGATCAAGAAACCGGCAGTGGAGATCATCCGGGAATATTAGAGCCTAGCCTAGGTTTATGCTTATTTCCATGGGGAGGAACTGTTAAAAGTAGCAGCAATTATGAAATTTTAATTGCCAAGTAGTAAATTGGATGAAACGGAGTGGAACCCGCCGCTGAACTTATTTCTGTTGAGTTTGAGGGTTGTGCCAGTTCACCCATGGTTGCTCATGTCTTCCAATGTCAAGGGTGGGGTTAAAAGAATAAACACCCTATATGGTCACCTGGCCTAACCCGCCGCTGCGCCTCTGTCATGCGATCGCTCATGGGTGCGATCACTCGAAAACTTTGAGATAAGCGCTATATCTTTGGTTATTCCCAGCTACAGCAAATTCCTCAACCTGTTTTCAAGATGAACGATCGCTCTTGGCAGAAGATTCACGGCATTGTAGAACGAGGGCATCAGGTAGCCTCCGGGTCTGCTCTAGATAGCCCGTATCCGGCTAGCACTATTGAAATGCAAACGCCTTTCTTTAGGGGTTTGGGCTTAGACCTGTCAGGCTATTTCCCAGGAACGCTCAATATTTCCATTAGCCCTAGCACCTTTCAGCTCACCAACCCTGAACTCACCTTTCGCCAGGTCGAGTGGACCGATCGCCATCCTCCCGAAGACTTTTCCTTCTCGCGCTGTCGAGTTTTGTTTCAAGCCTCAACCTATAACTGCTGGATCTACTACCCTCACCCAGAAACCAAAAAGCGCAACTTTCAAAACCCATCCATCATCGAAATAATTGCGCCACCAATACCAAATATCAAATACGGAGACAGGGTCGAGGTTGAGTACAATCCGTTAGAAGTCTCTGTAAATTAGCAACTTAAAGAGATGGGATGAGCGTATTCAAATGCGTTCTTTGGTCAATCTGCCAGAGCGCGATCGCCCATCAACCCTGTCAACCTACCACGCTATCCCTAGTTCTCAAACAGTCAACAGCAACGGTATTTTCGTGGGTAAAGCTTTCCTCACAGGAGCCGTTGACTCTACTAACTATGTATGCCATGATTTTCGCCATCGTAGTGCCCGTGACGATCAACCAATTCTTAACCTTTGGTTACTAGAATTCACAAAAGCCGGATTTTATAGACCGTCGCTCTATCGGTGAGTTCTGGACGAGATAGCTCAGAGGCCAGGCGATCGTAATTAAGTGCATACAGGTGAGGTTGCCCTATGGTTTACTTGCTGGCGCTGCTGATAGGCATCATCGCCGGTCTACGCACCATGACCGCGATCGCCGCTACAAGCTGGGCCGCCTACCTGGGCTACCTCAGCCTCGACGGTAGCTGGCTCGCCTTTCTCGGCTATCGCTTCAGCCCTTGGATCTTCTCAGCGCTGGCGCTGGGTGAATTTGTCACCGATCAACTTCCCTTTACGCCCAGCCGTAAGGTTCCGGCCCAGTTTGGCGCTCGCATTGTCAGCGGGGCCATCTCCGGGGCGGCGATCGCCCTACCTAGCGGCACGTGGATAGGCGGACTGATCGCGGGCGCGGTGGGTGCAGTGATTGGCACATTGGGCGGCGCGGCGGCACGATCGCGCCTCGCCACCGCCCTGGGTCGTGACCTACCGGCGGCGCTGATCGAAGATGCAATCGCCATCCTTGGCGCAGTATTAATTGTGGGGCTGCTGTAATGACTCAATCCTTTGATGCACTGATTATTGGTGCCGGTCAGGCAGGGCCACCGCTGGCCGGGCGGCTGACCGCAGCGGGCATGACCGTGGCGCTGATTGAGCGGCATCTAGTAGGCGGCACCTGCGTCAACACCGGCTGCACGCCGACCAAAACCTTGGTCGCCAGCGCCTACGCCGCCCACCTGGCTCGCCGCGCCGCCGACTACGGCGTGGTGCTCTCGGGTGCGATCGCGGTCGATATGGCCCAGGTCAAGGCGCGTACTAAGGCCGTGGTGGCAAACTCTCGTAGCGGCCTTGAGGACTGGCTTGGCAGCATGGAGCGTCTGACCCTGTTCCATGGCCAGGCACGCTTTGAAAGCGCCAATACCCTGCGGGTCGGTGACGAACTCCTGAGTGCGCCGCAGATTTTTATCAACGTGGGCGGTCGGGCGCGGGTGCCCGAGATGCCCGGTGTGCAAGAAATTGACTATCTGACCAACACCTCCATGCTGGCGCTCGACAGCCTGCCCCGGCATTTGGTGGTGGTGGGCGGTAGCTACATTGGACTAGAGTTTGCCCAGATCTACCGTCGCTTTGGGGCAGCGGTCACGGTGGTAGAAAAAGGCCCGCGCCTGGTTTCCCGCGAGGACGAGGATATATCCGCCGCGCTTCGAGCCATGCTCGAAGCCGAGGGGGTGCAGGTGCGCACCGGGGCCGAGTGTATTGCCTTTGCCCCCCACGCCGATGGGGCGTCGGTGCACCTCGACTGTGCCGACGGCGAGCCTGAGGTAATCGGCAGCCACGTGCTGCTAGCGGTGGGGCGTCAGCCCAACACCGACGATTTGGGTCTCGATCGCGCCGGTATCGCCACAGACAAGCACGGCTATATCACTGTTGACGATCAGCTCCGCACCAGCGTACCGGGCATCTGGGCCTTGGGCGACTGCAATGGCCGGGGCGCGTTTACCCACACTTCCTACAACGATTTTGAGATTGTTGCGGCCAATCTACTCGACGGGGCTGAGCGGCGGGTGAGCGATCGCATCCCCGCCTATGCCCTCTACACCGACCCTCCCCTGGGGCGCGTCGGCCTGACCGAGGCCCAGGCCCGCGCCACCGGACGCCCCCTGCTCATGGGCACCAGACCCATGAGCAAAGTAGGCCGCGCCATTGAGAAAGGCGAGACCCAGGGCTTGATCAAAATTGTGGCCGATGCCGAGACCCAGCGCATCCTTGGCGCAGCAATTTTGGGCGTTGGCGGCGATGAGGCCATTCACGGGCTAATCGACATCATGACCGCCGACCAGCCCTACACTACTCTGCAAAGGGCCGTGCCCATTCACCCCACGGTGTCTGAGCTGCTCCCCACCGTGGTGGGCGAAATGCAGCCGATCACCTAAGGGGATTACTGCTTCTAATAGGGCCACTGCCAGTTGACGATTTCATCCTGGTCTTTGCCCTCGGTGTGGGCATAGGTGAGGCACTCGATGATCTTGTTCTTCATCTTTTCCTTCACGTGGGCCGCCGCCGAACCCAGCTTGGGCACCCGATCGATCACGTCAATGACCAGGTTGAAGCGATCGATCTCGTTGTTAATCGCCAACTCTAGCGGGGTGTTGATGTTGCCCTGCTCCTTGTAGCCCCGCACGTGAATGCGGTCTTGGTTTGAGCGGCGATACACCAGCTTGTGAATCAGCCAGGGATAGCCGTGGAAGTTAAAGATAATCGGCTTGTCGGGGGTAAACAGCGAGTCGAAGTCGCGGTTGCTGAGCCCGTGGGGGTGCTCCCCAGACGAAATCAAGGTGAACAGGTCAACCACGTTGACAAACCGCACCTTCAGATGGGGAAACTCTTCCCGTAGAATGGCGGTCGCCGCCAGCGACTCTTTGGTGACAATGTCGCCGCAGCAGGCCATCACCACGTCGGGGGCATCGGGCTCGGTGCCGCAGTCGTCGTTGCTGGCCCAGTCCCAAATGCCCAGACCCTTGGTGCAGTGGATCACCGCCTGCTCCATGTCGAGGTACTGGAGATGGTTCTGCTTGTCGGAAACAATCACGTTGATGTAGTCCACGCTGCGGAAGCAGTGGTCGGCCACCGACAGCAGGCAGTTGGCGTCGGGCGGAAAGTAAACCCGCACCACGTCGGGGCTTTTGTTGGTCACCAGATCGACATAGCCGGGGTCTTGGTGGCTAAAGCCGTTGTGGTCTTGCCGCCACACCAGCGACGACAGCAAAATGTTCAGTGACGACACCGATCGCCGCCAGGGCACGTGGTTTTTGCAGATATCCAGCCACTTGGCGTGCTGGTTAAACATCGAGCTGACCACGTGGGCAAAGGCCTCGTAGCTGTGAAACAGGCCGTGGCGACCGGTGAGCAGATAGCCCTCCAGCCAGCCCTGGAGGGTGTGCTCGCTGAGCATTTCCATTACCCGGCCATCGCGGGAAAGCTCGCCGCCGTCGAGGTCTTCGGGCAAAAAGTCAGCCATCCAGGCTTTCTTAGAAACCTCGTACACCGGGTTGAGCCGGTTAGAGGCGGTTTCGTCTGGCCCCATGAGGCGAAAGTTGTTGGGGTTGTGGCGCATAATTTCGCGCATGAGAATGCCCAGGGCCTTGGTGTTCTCAAATTCCACGCTGCCGGGTTTGGGCACGGCGATCGCATATTCCCTGAAATCAGGCATCTTCAGCGCCTTGCGCAGCATGCCGCCGTTAGCGTTGGGGTTAGCGCTCATGCGGCGGGGGCCAACGGGGACCAGCTCCCGCAGTTCTGGAACCAGAGTGCCGTGCTCATCGAACAGTTCCTCAGGGCCGTAGCCGCGCATCCACTCGCCGAGCAGGCGCAGGTGTTCGGAGTTGCTGTGCATGCCGCCCATGGGCACCTGGTGGGCCCGCCAAAACCCCTCTACCTTATGGCCATCGACATCCTTCGGCCCCGTCCAGCCCTTGGGGCTGCGCAGCACAATCATCGGCCAACGGGGGCGATATACATTGCCGTTGACCCGCGCATCCCGCTGAATTTCTTTAATCTTAAGGACGCATTCTTCCATCACCGCCGCCATTTTTTGGTGCATCTCGGCGGGGTCGCTGCCCTCCACAAAGTAGGGGGTATAGCCATAGCCCACAAACAACGCTTCCAGCTCTTCGTGGGAAATGCGGGAGAGAATGCTGGGGTTGGCGATTTTGTAGCCGTTCAGGTTGAGAATCGGCAGCACCGCCCCATCGCGGGCCGGATTGATGAATTTGTTGGAGTGCCAGGAGGTGGCCAGTGGCCCGGTCTCGGCCTCACCATCCCCCGCCACGCAGGTGACGATGAGATCGGGGTTATCCAACACCGCCCCGTAGGCGTGGGAAATGCTGTAGCCCAGTTCGCCCCCTTCGTGGATCGAGCCAGGGGTTTCGGGGGTGACGTGGCTGCCGATGTGGCCGGGGAACGAAAACTGCTTAAAGAACCGCTGCATGCCGTCTTCATCCAGGGTCTTATCGGGGTAGATCTCCGAGTAGGTGCCCTCTAGGTAGACCGGCCCCAGCACCCCGGGTGCCCCATGGCCCGGCCCGGCCACAAAGATCATGTCGAGGTCGTATTTCTTAATCAGCCGGTTGCAGTGGATGTAGGTAAAGCTCAGGGCGGGGGAGGCCCCCCAGTGGCCTAGGAGCCGATATTTGACATGCTTAGACTCAAGGGGTTCTTTCAGCAGGGGGTTGCTGCGCAGGTAGATCATGCCTACGGCGAGGTAGTTACAGGCCCGCCAGTAGGCGTGCATTTTGCGCAACTCTTCGTCGGTGAGGGGTTTGGTTTGGGGAGGGGAAGCTACTACCATGGCGTTAATTCCAGCAAAAAGTGCTCGTTGTCCTTAAGGGAATCCAAAAAGAGCTTTCACTCGGGCGCATTTAGAGATGGGGAGACTACCGGCCAAAGATAGCAATCCCCAAACCGTTGCATATGCCCTTTTCACTCTTATTGAGCGATCCAGATAAATATCCATCCAGAGTTTTACCGCAACAGTCCTAACGGGCCGAGCTTGCATCCCTAAACAGAACGTTTATTTAGAGCGAGTGCTCTTTGGTTAATGTTCTAGAGCATTTTCTATTGTCTGGACAATACTCTTGCGAAATTAAGCTGAGATTATGGTTCCTAAAAAATGACTGCAAACCTTATTGAATAAGCGATTGAGGCGATTGAGCGATCGCAATTATCGTTTTGTTTCTATGCCTTTAGGAAACTATTCACTCCATAGAATCAAACCAATGGCCGATGCGATCGCCCATTTGGCAATCCCATCAAATAGCTTAAGCTAGCTGTTTTTGTGGGGATGGCTACAGCTATTTCTAGAGACCGTTAAACCTTAATTTTTAAGGCCGCAGATAGTACATCAGAGTCTGCACCAGGTCAGGAGCCAAGCCTAGGCGGCGCTGCAAATCAGCTAAATCTTGGTAGGGGCCACGGCGCGATCGCTCCTGCACCACAGCCTCAGCCACTGCGGGGGGCATCCCCGGCAGGCTGCACAGCTCATAGACCGTGGCCTGGTTGAGACCCACTCTAGGCAGAGTGCCGCAGTGCTCCTCGTAGTAGCAAAATGACAGCACCGGGGCTAGGGGAGTAAGCTGGGTCGGGGCCGCCCCCAGCGCCGCCGCCAGATCCTCCAGGCAGTGAAACTGTACTCCGGCCTGCCGCAGGCGCACCAGTCCCTGGGCTTGGCGAATCGACAGGCCCGGCAACCGCAGCCAATCATCAACCGTCGCCCGATTCACATCCAGCGTGAACCCTAGCTTGGCGGCTTGGGCAACCTCCTGATAAGACCCCAGCCGATAGCTCGGGTCTTGGCTCAAGCGAGCCGCCAGGGGATGTAACTGTGCCCTCAAAGCCTGCCAACGTTTTAGCACTGTCGTATCCCTAAGCTACTCGATCGAGCAGTTGGCGGCGCTTTTGCTCAAACTCCAGCTCCGAAATCAACCCATCCTGGCGCAGGGTATCTAACTCCCGCAGGGCTGTCCCCAGGGCGCTAACCTGGGCAGGGTCAAGACCCTCTTTAGCTCGACTGGGGGAAGTCTCCAGCGGGGCAAACGCGTCGCTGGGTTGAGCGAGCAGTAAAAATCCCTCAACGGCACAGGCAACCCGAGGAATCGGCGTCCAGCTCAGGAGCAAATAGAGGGTGCCCCAGACGGGCTGCCCCAGATAAAACTTATGGAATCCGGATACCGGGGCTAACACCCCTAGCCACGCTAGAATGACGGCTGTTCGACGGGAACGCTGTGCTAACATCATCGCCCTTCGCTGTTATGGGGAACCCGTAGAATCTAAAAGCTTTGAGCTAATCTTGTAAATTCAGTATAAGACGGGCGTAAAGAATCGACATCACCCGCTAGATTCTGATATGTCGTTCTCGCGAAATCCGTAACAATAGAAGAATCTTCTCTAGCTCTGCCCCTGAATGCCTCACGCTGCCTTCACCCCCGAATGGCTCAACCGCTATACCGATCCCTATGCGCTACTGGGTGTGTCAGTAGCGGCCGATGAGCGTCGCATTCTGAAGCGCTATCGAGTGGTGGCTAAACAACTGCATCCCGATGCTTTAGTCGAGGTGCCGGCAGAACTGCGCCTGTTGGCCGATCAGGTGCTGCCCAAGCTAGTCAACCCCGCCTACCAGCGCCTCAAGCAAGACAAGGGCCGCAATGAGGTGCTGGCAACCCTGCGCTTTAAGGTGCGACGCCTCAGCCGCGATCAGCAGATCCAGCCCACCAGTAAGCCTGGCAAATATTTGCTAGATGTGGCCGAGGCCGAAGTTGACGTGTTTTACGAGCAGGCGGTTGACCAGCTGTGCGGTCGCCAGTACGAGTCTTTAGCTGACTTTGAGACTTGTACCCAGCAGCTCAGCGAGATCAACCTGGTGTACCTGCGCCGCAAGATGGGTGCTCCAGTCATTCGCGAAAAGCGAACCGGGCTAGTGGCCGCCGCCACAATCTCCTCCGAGCCCCTGGCAGACCTACCCGCCAACGACGCCCGGGCGTCGTCGGGGCTAGCGTACGCTGAGCGCCATTTTGGCCGAGCCCAGGAATATCTCAAGGGTAAAAACATTCAGGCCGCTATTCAAGAACTCAAAGACGCCCTCAGAATTGATCCTCAAAACAGCAGTTACCACTGTCTGATGGGTCAAGCCTATCTGCTGCAAAAGCTGCCCGGTATGGCCAAGGTGCATTTTAAGCAGGCTCTGCGCCTCAACCCCAAGAACGCCGTAGCGCTCAAGTATGCCCGGCAGCTCAACCTGCCTCTGGATCAAACCCCGCCCCGCCCCGCAACTACCCCCTCTCAGAACAGAACTAACGATACTAACAGCACTAAGCGATCGCTGTTTGGCGGACTATTTTCTAAAGATCCCAGCCGCTAAGCTCTAGGCAATCCCTGGACAATCTTCGGGTTCAAAGGGTGATTGGCAACACAGCCTACAGCGCAGTGGTGCGACCAGTGTAATAAAATCGCAACGCTATCTATGATCTAGGTAGATAGATCCCCGTCGCGATCGGAGAGCCCAAGCCCTGTGAATAGTTTTGACGCCAAGACCCACCTCACCGTAGGCGATGCCACCTACACCATCTACAGCCTGCCCGCTGCGGCAGCGGCCCTAGGCGACATCAGCCGCCTGCCCTTCAGCCTCAAGGTGCTGCTCGAAAACCTGTTGCGCCACGAGGACGGGCGATCGGTTACCGCTACAGACGTGCAGGCCGTCGCCGACTGGCTCACAGACAAAACCTCCAGCCGCGAGATTGCCTACCGCCCGGCCCGCGTGCTGATGCAGGACTTCACCGGCGTACCCGCCGTGGTCGATCTGGCCGCCATGCGCGACGCCATGGTCAATCTAGGGGGCGACCCCGACAAAATCAATCCCCTCTCCCCGGTCGATCTGGTGATCGACCACTCGGTGATGGTCGATTCCTTCGGTAGTGCCGATGCCTTTGGCCAAAACGTCGAGAAAGAATTTCAGCGCAACTTTGAGCGCTACGCCTTTTTACGCTGGGGCCAGAGCGCCTTCGACAACTTCCGCGTCGTGCCCCCCGGCACCGGCATTTGCCATCAGGTCAACCTAGAGTATCTAGCCCAAGTGGTGTGGACGAAGGACGACAATGGCGAAACCGTTGCCTACCCCGATACCCTGGTGGGCACCGACAGCCACACCACGATGATCAACGGCCTCTCGGTGCTGGGCTGGGGCGTGGGCGGCATTGAGGCCGAGGCGGCTATGCTGGGTCAGCCGATTTCCATGCTGATCCCCGAGGTGGTGGGCTTTAAGCTCACCGGGTCGCTGCCCGAAGGGGCCACCGCCACCGACCTGGTGCTCACCGTAGTAGAAATGCTGCGGGCCAAGGGCGTGGTCGGCAAATTTGTCGAATTTTACGGCGATGGTCTCGACCACCTCACCCTGGCCGATCGCGCCACCATTGCCAATATGGCCCCCGAGTACGGGGCCACCTGCGGCTTCTTCCCCATCGATGGCGAAACCATCCGCTACCTGGAGTTCTCGGGTCGCGAGCCCGATCGCGTCGCCCTGGTCGAAGCCTACGCCAAAGCCCAGGGCCTCTGGCGCGATGCCACCGCCCCCGAGCCAGTCTTCACCGACTCCCTATCGCTGGATCTGGCGACAGTAGAACCTTCCCTAGCCGGGCCAAAGCGGCCCCAAGACCGCGTCACCCTGGCGGCGCTGGCCAACCAGTTCAAGACCTCTGACTTCCCCGGCTTTAGCGGCAAGCCCTACGCCGAAAAGCAGTCCGTCCCTGTGGCCGGTACCGACTACAGCCTCACCGATGGCGATGTGGTGATCGCCGCCATCACCAGCTGCACCAACACCTCTAACCCTTCGGTAATGATTGGTGCCGGGCTAGTGGCTCGCAAAGCCAGAGCGAAAGGCCTCACCGTCAAACCCTGGGTCAAAACCTCCCTCGCCCCCGGCAGTCAGGTGGTGAGCGACTACCTCGAAAAGGCCAACCTGCAAGAAGACCTGGATGCCCTGGGCTTTAACCTGGTGGGCTACGGCTGCACCACCTGTATTGGCAACTCTGGCCCCCTGCCTGCCCCCATCGCCAGCGCCATTGAGGAGCACGACCTGGTGGTGGGCGCAGTGCTGTCGGGCAACCGCAACTTTGAGGGGCGCGTGAGTCCTCACACCAAGGCCAACTATCTGGCCTCGCCGCCCTTGGTGGTGGCCTATGCGATCGCAGGCAACCTCGCCATCGACCTCAAAACTGACCCCGTTGGCCAAGACCCCGCAGGCCACCCCGTCTACCTCAAAGACATCTGGCCCACCAGTGCCGAAATCTTCGAGGTGATGACCGCAGCCCTCACCCCCGAGATGTTCCGCAGCCGCTACAGCAACGTGTTCACCGGCACCGCCGACTGGCAACAGATCGAGACACCCGAGAGCCAAACCTACACCTGGAACGGCGACAGCACCTACGTGCAAAACCCGCCCTACTTCGATGGCATGCCCTCTAGCGTCAATGGCCAAGCCTTTGCCGACATCATCGGCGCACGGCCCCTGGCCCTGCTGGGAGACAGCATCACCACCGACCACATCTCCCCCGCTGGGGCGATTAAAACCGATAGCCCGGCGGGCAGCTATCTGGTGGGCAACCACGTCACCGCCGCCGACTTCAACTCCTACGGGTCGCGCCGGGGCAACCACGAGGTGATGATGCGCGGCACCTTCGCCAACATTCGCCTCAAAAACGAAATGGTGCCTGGTTCCTCCGGCGGCGTGACCAAATACATGCCCGACGGCACCGATATGTCCATTTATGATGCCGCCATGAAGTACCAGGCCAGCGGCATCCCCCTAGTCGTCATCGCAGGTAAAGAGTACGGCACCGGTTCATCCCGTGACTGGGCTGCCAAGGGCACCCGCCTGCTGGGGGTCAAGGCCGTGGTCGCCGAGAGCTTCGAGCGCATCCACCGTTCTAATCTGGTGGGCATGGGGGTGCTGCCCTTGCAGTTTAAAGATGGGGTGCACCGGGGTGTGCTGCACCTCGACGGCAGCGAAACCTTTGACCTCACCGGGCTCAGCGGCGGCATTCAACCCGGTATGACCGTCAACCTGCTGATTCACCGAGACGACAAGGGCAGCACCACTGTGCCGCTGCTGTGCCGCATCGACACTCTAGATGAGGTGGAATACTTTCGCCACGGCGGCATTTTGCCCTACGTGCTGCGGCAGCTTCTGGCGGTTTAGGACGGCGCTGGAACTGTGGCGCTCGGTGGCCGTCAAGGGTAGGAATACTCAGGTGCTCCTAATCAACTCATCAACGACTCGTTAAGACTCGTTGAAGTTGGAGGCGTGGTCAAGGCAACCCCCGACCGCGCCTCCTATAGTTTGGACATTGTCGAGGGAACCCTGACAGTACCTATTGCCACTAACCATTACCAGGGATGCCGGTATGACCTCATCCATTGCCCCAGATCAGGATCCACAAGTAGTAGCAGAGCAGCCCTCCGGTGAGGCGATAGAAACCGCCCGGGTCGTTAGCGTGCCGTCTACCTTAACCGTTGTTGAGGCGGTCGAGTTTGAGCAACAGGTTAAACGCCACTGCCTGAGCCAACCGGCCCCTGAAACCATCATCATTGACCTGAGTCAGACCCAGTTCATCGACAGCAGCGGCTTGGGAGCCCTAGTGATCTGCTACCGCACCTGCCACACCAAAGGGATTGCCATGGTGTTGCGGGGTGTACAAGAGCAGGTGCGCATGGTGCTGGCCCTGACCGACCTAGAGCAGCTGTTTACCTTCGAGCCCGTGGCGGGCGAACCCGAAGGCCCGGCAACAAAGCCCGAGATGCGCTTTGTTGCCCTCACCACTCATCCCTCGGTGGCCTCTAAGGGCAAACGCCTGATGGATATTCTGGGCGCGCTAGTGGGCCTGGTGTTGACTGCCGTGCTATCGGTGCCCATTGTGATCGCCATTAAGCTCGAAGACGGCGGCCCAATTTTCTTCAAGCAGGTGCGCTGCTCTTGGATGGGCAAGCGCTTCAATATCTGGAAGTTTCGTTCTATGGTGACCGACGCCGAGGCTCTGAAGGCCCAGGTCAAAAACGAGGTGGAAGGGCCGCTGTTCAAAAATGAAAACGACCCCCGCATTACCAAAGTGGGCCGATTTCTGCGCCGCACCAGCCTAGACGAGCTGCCCCAGTTTTGGAACGTGCTGCGGGGCGACATGAGCCTGGTGGGCACCCGACCCCCCACCCCCGATGAGATTGAGCAGTACAATGTGCCCGAGTGGCAGCGTCTCGACGTGAAGCCGGGCATGACTGGCGAGTGGCAGGTCAACGGTCGTTCTACGGTGAAAAAGTTTGAAGACGTGATTCGCATGGATCTCGACTACCAGAAGAACTGGAGTTTGGCTTACGATATCCAGCTCATTCTCAAGACCGTTCTGGTGCTGTTCTCGAAGAAAGCTGGTGCATCCTAGTGAGTGGATGGTTAGGTGGGTGGATGGGCTGAACAACTCCTGCCATCTTTGGGCTTAAGGAGAAGTGGGATTTTCCGCTTCAGAGAGGTTGTCCGATCGCGCCTGGTCTAGCAAGCCGCGATAGAGTAGTGGGGTCGAGGTAGCGGGCACGGCGGGCGGCATGGGGGTTTACGTTCTAGCGATCGCGGTTTGGTTGGGCAGCCTCTCGCTTTATGGGGCCGCCTTCTTTTTCCCTGAGGTGCATCGCCGCCACGATTTTTTTTGGAGCGGGGTGGGGGCATTCTATGGCCTGGTGCTGTGGTTTAGCGCCGTTCAAACCTCGCCTACTGAGCTGCTCGGGCATCTAGCTAGCGTGGTGCTGCTGGGCTGGCTGGGCTGGCAAACCCTGAGTCTGCGCCGCAAGCGCACGCCCCTAGATTTGCAGACGCCAGTTACCCAAGATTCTTGGCCCACCTTTGGGCGGCAGGTAAAGCAGTGGTCGCTCGACTTGCTGCGGAGTACTCCCCTAAAGCGCTGGCTGCCTGAGGTAGACGACGACAGACTGCCGGGCGATCCGGCGATCGCCACCAGCGAAATCCGAGCCTCATCCCTCAAAGATGTGGACTACGAATTTGTCGATGAGCTAGCGCCCAGCCCCCGTCAATCGAAGTTTGCTGGGAATATGGGCCACATTCCAGAAGCGATTGTTTTAGAGCCAGTCAAGCCTCCATCTTCACCCTCTGCTCGGGCGAAGCGATCGCCGCGCCCCTCCGCACCGCAGACTGCGCCAGCCCCTAAAAATCCCCAGGGTTCACCCAAACCGCCCTCAGTTCGGGCAAAGCAGCAGCCCGCTACGGCTGGGGCCAGGTTGGCCGGGTTCAAAGCCTGGGTAGGCGATGTGATGAAGGCCAAGACCAGTCCCAAACCCAAGCGAGCGGTGATCGAAATTCCGCCCCGCCCGTCGTCGTTGGCTAAATCCAAGCGTCCGCCCGTTCCCAGTGCCGATTCGATTGCCGAACCATCGAGCCTCGACCCGTCATTGACGGTAACGATTGTCGATACTGAGGCGATCGAGAGCGCTGACTGGGGCGATTCTCTGAGGGATACTCGTGCCGAGCCGGTTCCCGATTCTGGGATGCCGCAGACGTCATCCTTGGCGAATCGCAACCGTTCGATCCCGCCAGAACGTCAGCCTGATGCCGAGGAAGAAATTATCCCAGAGCCCCAGACCCGCGAGTCTCCCGGCATCCCTGACGGCGAGGAAGAGGAAAATTGGCCCGATGACCTCTAATGATTTGGGGAGCGTTCCCCCGGCTCTTAACGCCGAGATTAACCCTGCAATTGCCCTCAACCTGACCTAATGTATAGAGATGGCTCACCCGAGACTGGCCCCGGTCATAGTCGCGGGCCAAATCTGCCATAATGGCGCGAGCATTCTTTTACCTTTAGTCAATCTCCGGCTGTGACAGACACCAAAAGCTACAAAGATACCGTTCTTCTCCCCCAGACCAGCTTTGACATGCGGGCCAACGCCACCCAGCGCGAGCCCCAAATTCAAGCCTTTTGGGCCGAGAACCAGATCTACGAAACGCTGTCGGTCAACAACCCCGGCGAGGTCTTTGTGCTGCACGACGGGCCGCCCTACGCCAACGGCGACCTGCACATTGGCCACGCCCTCAATAAAATTCTCAAAGACACCATCAACAAATACCAGCTGCTCAAGGGCCGCAAAGTGCGCTACGTGCCCGGCTGGGATTGCCACGGCCTGCCCATTGAGCTAAAGGTGCTCCAGGCTATGGACCCAGAAGCACGGGCAAACCTGACGCCGCTCAAACTGCGCTATAAGGCCAAGGCCTTTGCCCTCAAGACCATCGATCGCCAGCGGGAGAGCTTTAAGCGCTACGGCATCTGGGGCGACTGGGATCACCCCTACATGACCCTGCTGCCCGAGTACGAAGCAGCCCAGATCGACGTGTTTGGGCAGATGTACCTGAAGGGCTACATCTATCGCGGCCTCAAGTCTGTGCACTGGAGCCCCACCTCCCAGACGGCCCTGGCAGAGGCCGAGCTAGAGTATCCCGAAGGCCACACTTCCCCTAGCATCTATGCCGCCTTCCCGATGGTGAGCGTCTCCCCCGACGCGAAGGCGGCGCTAGAGCCTTACCTGGGTGAGCTGGGCGTGGCGATCTGGACGACAACCCCCTGGACTATCCCCGCTAACTTGGGCGTGGCGGTAAATGGGGAGCTGACCTACGCCGTCGTAGAGGTCGCGTCTGGAAAGCCGTTTAAGTACCTGATCATCGCCAAGGATTTGGTGGAGCGGATGAGCCAAGTCCTCGGCTCTCAGCTCACGGTGAAATCCGAGATCAAAGGCGCAGCGCTAGAGCACTCTACCTATCGCCATCCCCTGTTCGATCGCACCAGCCCCATCTTGATCGGCGGCGATTATGTCACCACCGAATCGGGTACGGGCCTAGTGCACACAGCGCCCGGCCACGGCGAAGAAGACTTTAAAGTTGGCCAGCGCTACGGGTTGCCGGTACTGTCTCCCGTAGACGAAAAAGGCGATATGACTGAGGAAGCTGGCCCCTTCGCCGGGCTGAACGTGCTCACCAATGCCAACCCGGCGGTGATTGAAGCCCTCGACAAGGCCGGTTCGCTGCTCAAGCACGAGCCCTACGTTCACAAGTACCCCTACGACTGGCGCACCAAACAGCCCACCATCTACCGCGCCACCGAGCAGTGGTTCGCCTCAGTCGAAGGGTTCCGCGAGGCCGCGCTGAAGGCGATCAAGTCAGTGCAGTGGATTCCCGCCACGGGCGAGAAACGGATTACCTCGATGGTGGGCGATCGCTCCGACTGGTGCATCTCGCGCCAGCGCACCTGGGGCATGCCCATTCCTGTGTTCTATGACGAGGAAACCGGGGAACCCCTGCTGAATGAGGAGACCATAGCTCACATTAAGGCCATCTTTGCCGAAAAGGGCTCTGACTCGTGGTGGGAATTACCCGAGGCCGAACTGCTGCCCGAGCAGTATCGCAACAATGGCCGCACCTACCGCAAGGGCACCGACACCATGGATGTCTGGTTCGACTCCGGCTCTTCCTGGGCGGCGGTGGTTCAGCAGCGCGGCGAGCTGGAGTATCCGGTGGACATGTACCTGGAAGGCTCTGATCAGCACCGGGGCTGGTTCCAGTCGAGCCTGCTGACCAGCGTGGCGGTGAATGGCTGCGCCCCCTATAAAACCGTGCTCACCCACGGCTTTGCCCTCGACGAGCAGGGCCGCAAGATGAGCAAATCCATCGGTAACGTGGTGGATCCGGCGATTGTGATCAACGGCGGCAAAAACCAAAAGACCGAGCCCCCCTACGGAGCCGATGTGCTGCGCCTGTGGGTGTCATCGGTCGATTATTCCTCCGATGTGCCTCTGGGGGGCAACATCCTCAAGCAAATGGCGGATGTGTACCGCAAGATTCGCAACACGGCGCGGTTTCTCCTGGGCAACCTGCATGACTTCGACCCCGCTAAGGATGCGGTGCCCTACGACCAGCTGCCCGAGCTCGATCGCTACATGCTGCACCGCATGACCGAGGTGTTTGCCGATATTACCGACGCCTTCGAGACCTACCAGTTCTTCCGGTTCTTCCAGACGGTGCAGAATTTCTGCGCGGTCGATCTGTCGAACTTCTATCTCGATGCCGCTAAGGATCGGCTGTACATCAGTGCGGCAGATTCGTTCCGCAGGCGGAGTTGTCAGACTGTTCTTGCCATTGCGATCGAAAACCTGGCCCGTTCCATCGCCCCGGTGCTCTCCCACATGGCCGAAGACATCTGGCAAAATCTGCCCTACCCCACCGCCCACAAATCTGTGTTTCAGGCGGGCTGGGTGCAAATGGATGACCAATGGCAACAGCCCGCTCTAGCCGAAACCTGGAGCCAGATCCGCACCGTTCGCCAGGAGGTGAACCGGGTGCTGGAGCAGGCCCGCACCGCTAAAGACATTGGCTCTTCACTAGAGGCCAAGGCGCTGCTATACGTCGCCGATCTCGAACTGCGGGCAAAGCTGGCGGCGATGAATCCTACGGATGCAGTCGCTCCCGGCTCCAACCACGTGGATGAGCTGCGCTACCTCTTCCTGGTTTCCCAGGTCGAGGTGCTGGATACCCCTGAAGCTCTCGCTGGCGTCAAATGCAGTAGCGAATCCGACGCGCTGGGTATTGGCGTGGTGGATGCCGATGGGCAGAAGTGCGATCGCTGCTGGAATTACTCCAGCCATGTAGGGGATAGTAGTGAAGATCCGACGATCTGCGATCGCTGCATTGAGGCCCTAGCTGGAACGTTCTAGGCTCTGCGCGATGTCCCGAATAGCACTCACGGTTTTCCAGTTGCGGCTGGTCATGGCGACACCGAGCAGTTTCTCGGCGTTGGCAGCCAGCCTTGAGCGACCGATGCCTGCTGGCGCGTAGAGGTAGAACACCTTGTCGAGCAGTCGAAAATCTTCGCCGTCTTTCCTGAGTTCTGCTAGCTTTTCTAGTTTGAGATTTTCAGGAGCGGTGGCCAGAAACCCGAGATGTAGCGTTTTTGGGTCAGCCGCCGCTTGAGGAAAAGGGTTTTTTGCGATCGCCCGCTGCATTTCCTGGAACCCTAGAATGAGGACGTAGGGTTCAAATCCGCACTGCTGTCCAATAGCCAAGCTGATCTGATTAGCAAGCCTTAAAGCATCTTTTTCTTTACTTTCAAACACAGCATTGCCCGATTGAATGTACGTCTTAACCTGGCGGCAGCCAATCGCCTCAAGCATTGCCACCAGCGCCTGCATGGGGAGCCTATTTTTCCCACCCACATTAATGCCCCGAATTAGAGCGATATAGATTGTCATGGAGTATCCTCAGGTCTCCTTTTTCTAACGCGCAATTGGGCTGATGATCTGGCTCAGCAGCCGCAGCTGATCGGCGTTGCCCATGCTGATTACCATGTCGCCAGGGTAAAGCCGGGTGTCGGCAGTAGGGCCAAAAATCAGCCCCCCATCATCCCGGCGAATCGCCAAAATCAACGCTCCAGACCGGCTGCCCAGCTCAGCCTCCGACAGGGTTTTGCCAATGACGGGGCAGCTCTCAGGCAGCAGCAAAAACTCCTCGACGTAGACCGTGCGCTCGGCCCCGGTGAGCATGCCGTCCAAAAAATCCACCACCTGAGGGCGCAGGGCGGCGGCGGCCATGCGCTTGCCGCCGGTAATGTAGGGCGATACCACCACATCGGCCCCGCCCCGCTGAAGTTTGAGAATGGCCTCTTCACTACTGGCCCGAGCAATGGTGCGGATACCGGGGGCGAGGGTCTTGGCCGAGAGCACAATGTAGAGGTTTTCAGCATCGGAGGGCAGAGCCGCCACGAGGCAGCGAGCCCGATCTACCCCGGCCTGCATTAAAGTCTGATCCTGGGTGGCATCGCCCTGAAGCGAGATGTACCCGAGCTGCTGGGCAATTTGAATTGTGCCATCCTCAGAGTCCACCACGACAAAGGGAATTTGCTCCACAGAGAACTCGCTTGCCACCTGCCGCCCGGTGCGCCCTAGTCCGCAAATAATGTAGTGGCCCTGCAAAGATTCCATCAGTCTGCGCCGATTGAGTAACCGAAACCCAGCCTGAAAGTGCCCTTGTACAATGGCCTCGGTCAGACTGTTGAGAATATAGGCAATTACGCCAACTCCCATCATGATTAGCACAATGGTAAACAGTCGGCCTCGGGGACTGAGGGGGTTAATCTCCCCAAACCCAACGGTCGATAGGGTAATCACCGCCATGTAGGTGGCATCGAGCCAGCTCCAGCCTTCCACTAGGCGGTACCACAGCACTCCTGAAAGCACCACACCCCCCAGGGCGATCGCGCCACGAATCAGGTGTTGCCGGGTGCGCCGATAGTTTTCTTCGACAATCGTTTCGCCATAGCGGGGGCGGTTAGGGCGCACGGGGGTTGACCACTAAAACTTGGCTTTAAACACTGGCCCTAGAGCACGGCCCAGCTATAGGCTACCGTAGCTGTAGCTGCCCTAGGGCTTTAAAGGCAAAGCGCCCCGGGGTTAGCCAGGGCGCAACGTTTCCATCTGAAGAGAACTCTAGTCGGCCAAACGCACTCGCCCAGCGCGAATGCTGTCGAATATCTGATTGATGTACTGGCGATCGCGGCTGGACAGCAGAGGGTTGCTGAGCATCGCCGCCGATAGGCTGAGGTGGTCGCGGCGGCTCAGCGTTCCTTGCTCTAGGGCAACGCTCACCAGCGATTGAATATCTGGGGCAGGCAGAGACGACACCATGATTGCAAATCCTCGGTTCAGGAGTGACGATAGTAAAAGACCCTGGGCTGAGCCTCAGGAGCGATGTAGCGAAAGCTACAATTTAATGCTTCCTTCAGCATGCCCAATCTTTGGAGGGTACGGTTGAGCTACGGATAAAGATTCAGTAAACCTGTATTAAAGCTTGAGCAACAGCAGGTTTTCCATCGAGAAGTTACGGAAAAAACAGTGCAGAGCCAGAAGAACCGTTTGGAAATTCATCGGATAGCGGCCTTTCGCGACAACTATATCTTCGTGCTCCACGATGCCGTGCGGGGGCAGGCCGCCGTGGTTGACCCCGGCGATGCGCAGCCAGTGCTGCAAACCCTAGAGGAACTGGGGGCAACGCTGACCGCTATTCTCAACACCCACCACCACAGCGATCACGTGGGCGGCAATCGTCAGCTGCTGGAGCGATTTCCCCAGGCCCAGGTCTATGGTGGGGTCGAAGATCGGGGCCGCATTCCCGGCCAGACCCATTTTTTACGGGAGGGGGACAGGGTACCAATCTGCGACGGGCAAGCTGCGATCGACGATCAACGCACCGCCGACGTGATCTTTGTGCCCGGCCACACCCGTGCCCACATTGCCTACTACCTAGCTCCGGCCACCCCCAACGACTGGGGGGAACTCTTCTGCGGCGACACGCTGTTTGCCGGGGGCTGCGGTCGCCTATTTGAAGGCAGTCCGCAACAGATGGTTGAATCGCTGGGCAAGCTGCGTCAGCTACCCGACACTACGCGGGTTTGGTGCGCCCACGAATACACCCTGAACAACCTTAGATTTGCCGTTACCATAGATGGCACCAATGCCACCCTGCAACAGCGGCTGACGCAGGTGCAGGCCGCCCGTGCCCAAGACCAGCCCACGGTACCCGCCACCTTGGGGCTTGAGAAACAAACCAATCCCTTTCTTAGGTGGGACAATGCCAGTCTGCAGCGGGCGATGAATAGTACCTCAGCATTACAAACCTTTGCCCGGCTGCGGGGCAAAAAAGACCAGTTCTAGCCTCTCGCCAGGGAGCGGTTGCTATACAATCACAACAGCGCATCCTGGGGGCAAACACCCTAGATCACAATTAATAGAAGGGCAAAACCTGGCTATGATGCTCAAATCGACCACCCGGCACATTCACATCTACACCGCTATTGTTGCCAACAACGAGCTGGTGCCCAGCGACGACAAGCTCACCCTAGACATTGACCCCGACAACGAGTTCAACTGGTCTGAAGACGCCGTCAAAACCGTCTACGCCGAGTTTGACCGCCTGGTCGATGCCGCCGCCGGAGAAGATTTGACCGACTACAACCTGCGCCGCATTGGCTCTGATTTAGAGCATTTTGTGCGACAACTCCTGCAGCAGGGAGTCATTAGCTATAACCTCAAAAGCCGCGCCCTCAACTACAGCATGGGGCTACCTCGAGTTGAGGCTGACGGGTCGGCTAACTAGGGTCTGCCCTACTGACCTGGTGAAACTAGTCAACCGTCGTCGATACAGGGGCAAGATCATGTCCCCGCCTCTGTTCCTGGTCTGGCCCTGGTCTAGGTTAGCTACGCTGGGTCTAAAGATCCTGGCCTTAGATAGGCCGGGGTTAGATACCATGAGAGCTGAAGAGCTGTTTACCTGCCCCCAGACGGATCGTGATCCAGTGCTCTAACCCATCCTGCCGGTCGGTCTCGACCCCACCCGCTAGCCGCTGTAAGGTCTGCCAGACCCCTCTGCTGTATCGCTTTTTGCTGGCGGTTAGCGATGGGCCTTTAACGGTTCGATCTGGCACGTTGGTAGCCGGTCGGTTTTTGGCTTGGGGCGATGGCCAAAAACGGCCTCAGGGGGGGCATCAGCTCTGGCTTGACACGCGGCCCGACACGCCGACACCGCCCCTAGACAAAATTCCGGCTTCGGTGCTGGCTTACCAAAAGTTGTTTCACCTGGCCCAGCATGTCCCCCGTCCCTATGCCTACCTCACCTCAGAACAAACTGGCATAACGTCTACGGTGCTGCTTCTGGAGGGCGCTCCCATTGGCATGCGACTGCACCCCCAAGCAGCCAATGAGAAAGGAGAACTCCCCGGACAGGGCAAGATTGAGGCCGCTATTCTGCCTTCCCTATCTCAACGGTGGGCGGAAGGGTCGCCGTTGGAGCAGCTCAACTGGCTGCGGCAGGTGGCGGCCCTATGGCCCACGCTCGTTGGAGAGCAGGTGGCCACCACCCTGCTAGATCTCGACGACCTGCGGATAGATGGAGCCCTGCTGCGGCTTACCCGACTGGTGGCCGATGCCCCCAGCCCTACCCTGGCTCAGCTCGGCCAGCGGTGGCAGTCTCTGGGAGCTACCGCTCAACCGCCAGTACGTTCCTACCTGGGCTGGCTGATCAAGGCTCTCAAAGATGGCGGGTTAACCTCTGCCCAAGACCTCGTTGCTGAGTTGGAGGGGGCCATTGAGACCTTGGCTCAGGGGCTATTGGTGACCGTAGACTGGGCCGCAGATACCGACCAGGGGCCGACTCGCGATCGCAACGAAGATGCCTGTTACCCCGAAAACGATCCGCGCCAGCAGCGGCTGCCCTGTCCGGCAGACCGCATCACCACCCTGCCGCTGCTGCTGGTGTGCGACGGCATCGGTGGCCATGAGCAGGGCAGTGTGGCGTCCCAGACGGCCATCAAGCTGCTTCAGCAGGAGCTAGAACCTCTCACTCAGCAGGCTTACCCGTCTCCAGGGGCGATCGCCCAGTGCCTCAAGCAGGCCCTGATCTTGGCCAACGATGCCATTTCCGCCCGCAACAATGATGAGCATCGCTCGGCCCGCGCCCGCATGGGCACCACGGTGGTGGTGGCTCTGGTGCATTTTCCCTACGTTTCCATTGCCCACATTGGCGACAGCCGCGCCTACCGCATCAGCCCCCACACCTGCTACCAAATCACCGTCGACGACGACGTTGCGTCGCGAGAAGCGCAGATGGGCTATGCCCTCTATTCAGAGGCCGTGCAGCTACCCAGCGGCGGGGCACTCATTCAGGCGCTGGGCATTAGCGATTCGGGCCTGCTGTACCCCTCGGTGCAGCATCTACTGCTCGATGACCCGGCGGTGCTGCTGCTCTGCTCTGACGGTCTCAGCGACTACGATCGCGTCGAAGCGCTGGCCCCTCATCTAATAGCCCCCCTAACCACTGCCCCCGGCCCTCTCAGCCCGGCCGTAGCTGCTCTGATTGAGCAGGCAAATCGGCTCAACGGCCACGACAACGTCACCGTTGGACTGATGCGGTTTATACCCCAGCCCAGCCCGCTGCCGACCCTGCCTGCGGGCTCTCTGCGGCAGGCAGACAACGTCATCTCCAGTGTCCCAAGGGCTGCCAACCTGACCGAGGAGCCCGCAGCCGCCTCAGCCACTCGCCTTGTGGCCCCGGCCCCACCCGCCGATTTAGCTCCTACCCCTGCGCCTTCAGGTTTTCCCTGGGCAGCCTTTTTGGGGGGCATGGGTGCGGTGCTAGCGGTATTAGCGGGTTTGGGCTTAGCCGTTAGCCGCAGTTCCTCTGAGCCGGTTGCTCTGCAGCCGTTGGCCACCCGCTGGTCCTTACCGGCCCTGACCGGTCGACCGCTGCCAGAAGCGGCCCTAGCGGCGATCGTTGAAGTCCAGGTCGGATCGTTTTGGCAGTCCGCGCTGGGTGCGGTAGGCAACGGTGAATTACTGCGGTTGAACCAGCAGCCTGCTCTCAGTTCGGCTGCTGAAGCCCTCCCGATGGTAGCCACGGGTAGCGTGCTTAGGGTGGTCAGCCGCCAAACCACGGCGGATAATGTCGACTGGGTGCAGTTGCGGGTCTGCTCTATTCCCTCAGGCGAGTCCCTTGAGCAGCAGCCTCAGGAAACCGATCAAAGCCCCCCCGCTCTCTCCCCTGCCCCCGACCTAGGTCAACGCCTGTTGGCTCCGGGCGAAGAGGGCTGGGTGCAGACGCGGCAGCTCTACGGGGCCGCCGCGTTTCTAGAGCTTGTTACCCCGGCCCAGGCGGGTCGCTGTACGCCCTAGCCCCCGCGCCTATACTCTTCTTTGGCTCTACTGCCCTAGGCTTGCCTATGCCGTCGTCCGATGACCTCACCCTGTGCCTTGCCATCGATCGCCTCACCCAGGCCGACTCTACTCACTACGCAATTTGGGTGCTAGAGAGCCCATTCCCCGGTGGCTACGCCCACCACGATCGCCTCTGGGATAGCCAGATGGCTCAAATTTGGGAGAGTTGGCAGCAGTTTTTTTCGCTGCGGGGGCTGCCCCAGGTGCCCCACGTGCCCTCGGCCTACGTGCCGCAGTTTCACCTCGACGACCTGCTCGATCGGGTGGCTCCGGCAGCGGAAGCCGGGGGCTACACCGGGCGGCTGATGCAGGGGCTAGGGGTGAGCCTGTGGGAGTGGCTGTTTGACGGCCCCATTCGCCAGACCCTAGAGCGCAGTCTGGGCATGGCGATCGGCCAAAATCGACCGCTCAAGCTGCGGCTGGAGGTGCGCCCGCCCGAACTCATTAGCCTGCCCTGGGAAATTATGCAGCCCCAGCCCGGCTGCCCGGCCCTGTCGCTGGGGCCGCAGGTGTTGTTTAGCCGCACCGCCAGCGCCGTCGAGCCGCTGCCCGAGGCCGAGCTAGACACCTCGCTGAGAATTTTACTGGTGCTGGGCCAAGACGACCCCGGCACCAATGCCGGAGGCACCGAGCAGGTTCTGCAGCTGCCCCAGGAGGCTGAAGCTCTGAAACAGCTGCTAGAGCTGAGCGCCTCTCGCCTCAGCTACCAAGGGGCTAACCCAGTGGTTTGCCAAGTGCAGACCCTGCTAGAACCCGACGCTAAAACCCTGCTCACAGCGCTAGAAACCGGCTACTTCAACGTGTTCTTTTACGCGGGCCACGGGGTGCCGGCCCCCGACGGTGGACTGCTGTTTTTGCGCCGGGAGGGAGGCAGCCTCAGCGGCACAGAGCTGGCCCAGGGCCTGGCCCGCAACGGCATTCGCCTGGCGGTGTTCAACACCTGCTGGGGGGCTCAGCCCGATCTGAAACAGCAGCAGGTGATTCCCCGCAGCAGCCTGGCGGAGGTGCTGCTGCACCATGGGGTACCGGCGGTGCTGGCCATGCGCGACTCCATTGCCGATGAGGAAGCGCTGAGTTTCATTCAGGTGCTAGCTCGAGGTCTGGCCGAACGCCAGCCGGTCGCTCAGGCGGTGGCCCTGGCTCGGCAACATCTGCTGACGGCCTACCGCTTTAATCATCCGGCCTGGACGCTACCGGTGCTGTATCAACACCCCCAGTTTGGTGGACATCTGCTGCGCGAGGCGGCCCTGGCCGTGACCCAGCTGCCGGGACAAGATCTGCGCATGACCCAAGCGGTTGTGCTGCGCTGTCTGGCTACCCCCACCCGCCTGTGGCGGCTCTACGACGGCTACCTGCGGGTGGGGCGACTGCCCGACAACGACCTGGTAATTTTAGAACCCTGGGTCTCGGGGCAGCACGCCGAAATTTTTTGCCGCACCCAGTTTGAGAATGGCGTACAGGAGACCTACTATTACCTGCGCGATCGCTCCCGCTATGGCTCGTACTACTTTGACAACCACGGCTGGCACCACGTTCACCGGGATGAGGTGCCCCTGACTCTGGGTACGGCCATTCGGTTTGGCAGTCCGGAGGGCGAGCTGATGGAATTTACCCTGGAGGGTAACCCCAAATCGTCCCCGCCCTGCTAGGAAAATCAGAAAATGGTTCACTCTGTACGGAATCTCCCCGCAGCGCATTGTATCCACAGTCATCAGGCTTTGTTATCCCTCTTGTGCATCTGTAGTTAACGCTATGAACCAGTCCTCCCCGTCTTCTAACTCCGCCTCTGAGCCCGCTATGGCCACCGAACACGATCTGCTTGCCAGTATTCTCACCCCCGAAACCGGGTACCCCTGGCAGCCGCTGGCCCCCGAGGCCGAGGGCTATCTAGCCCGCCTAGAGACAGAGTTTGACGCCGTAGACGATGGAGAGCTGACTACCGCGATCGCCGCAGGATGGCAAGTTCTGGCCGCCCAGATGGCGACCCAGATGGGCAGCATAGAAGTTTCTCCAGCGGTCAGCTCGGTGCTTGAGCATCTGCGACAGTTCCAGAGTCGTGTGCCCAGCGCGCTGCTGCACAGTCTGGCGACCTCGGCTACGGCCCTGGCCCGCAGTGGCCAACCCCTCATCGAGCAGCTGGTACAGTGCGTCGATGACATTCTGCCCGGCTGGAACGCCGACGATTTGGCGGTACTGGCGCGTCCTCTGGCCTACTCTCTTCGCGATGGCCGGGGCGAAATTTTAGAGCTTAACCTGCGGGCAATTCCGGCCACCGACTGGGCCTCACTCTCTGATCTGGAGCGGGCGCGCCTCACCCTGACCGTGGCTTCGGTGGCCCTTAAGATGGCCCAGGTCGAGGGCAGCGAGTCGCTGTAGGCGAATTTTTCTGCAAACCCTGCTTTTTTCTGCAAATCTTTCTGTTGAGAGGGGCGATCGCGGCTGCCGGTCAGCGACTCTATAGGGCAGCGGCTACCGCGACCAAAGACCCCGTTACGAGATCGTAACGCTTCACTGACAGGGGCAGTTTCCTGGGGAACCATGGGGATAGTTGCTTTTCTTCGCCCCCCTATTTTTAAGTTTTATGGGACTTTACCTAACCCCCTGGCTACGTCGTCAGCAGGCTCGCTATTGCTATCGGCAGGCTTTAACCCAAATTCGCAAGGGCAATATCGAGGCCGCGATCGCGGTGTTGCCCCAGGCCCTAGACCACGCTCCCCATCCGGCCAATATTCACATTGAGCTGGGCAAGGCCCACTGGCAAATCGGGAATACGGCGGCGGCGCTGGAGCAGTTTACAGCTGCGATCGCCCTTGACCCTGCCAACGTGCGCGCCTACGGCAATCGCGGCCTGCTCCACTGCCAGCAGGGGCAAGACGACCTGGCCCTGTCCGACTGGCAGCAGGGGCTCCAGCACCAGCCCGGCCATGCTCTGATCCACTACAACCGGGGGCTGCTGCACTTTCGGCAGCAAAACTATGCCGCCGCCCTGGCCGATTTTGACGCCGCCATTGCTACCAACCCCAACCTGGCCGAGGCATATCTGCACCGAGGCCATGCCCACGAGCAGCTGGGCCAGTCCGCCGCCGCCGCCCACGACTGGGAACTGGCTCTCTGCAACGATCTCAACCTTGCCCAGGCACGGCTGAAGCTGCACCAGCTACAGCAGGTTGACCGCGATCGCGCCCTCTCCCAACGCTTGCAGGCGGAGCTGGGGCTAAGGCAAATTAGCGTTGAAGTCGAGCACCAGGATGACCGTCTGCGCATTCAGATCCATCGCCCCGTGGGAGTAGGTCTAAACTATTTCACCCTGCCTGAGCAAATTCGCGCCCTGCTCATCGGCTGGCAAATGGATGACATCTATAGCTTCGACCTCACCGGTCAGGTGCAAGACCAGTCGGTGGTTGAGTGGCGGGGCCACTACAAGGTGTTTCAAGGCCAGCCCTGCCCCCCAACCCGGTGGCATCGAGTGCTGCTGACTGCCTTCGTGATTTTTCCGCCCCTGGGGATTCCGGCCCTGGCCTACGCCATGAACCTGCGCCAGGCCTACCAGCAGGGCGACTACCTCAGCGCCCTGCGAGCCTCTAGGGCCATTCATGGGCTGTGCCGCGCCGGAGGCATTATTTCCCTAACGTTGGCCACGATGGTGGTGGGCTACTGGGGCTACCAACGTTTCTACGGCCCGCCCGAAGCCTCGGCGGCCCCGGCTGAGCTAGCTAAGCCGCCGGTTCCGGCTGAGGCTGATGACTAGCCGCCAACTCGGCCGGGCTCATGGTTTCGTAGCGCTCAAAGGGCTGATGAATCCAGGGATTGTCGGGCAGGTAGACCACGTGATAGTCAGGCTTGACGATCGATTCGGCTTTGTACCACAGCACCGCTGTCCGCACATCTTCAATGTAGAAGCCGTATTTGTGATGCAGCCAGGCCAGGGATTTCTTCAGGCTGTAGCCCGAGTCCACTAGGTCATCGACGATCAGCACCTGGCTGCCCAGGCTGGGGGTGGTCATGCTCAGATCGCGAGAAAAGGTAATCGACCCTCGGGTGCGGCCATCGGCCCCGCCGTAGGAGGCAGTGGACAAAATCGCCAGAGGCACATCGAATAGCCGACAGAGGGTATCGCCAATCCGCAGCCCACCCTTGGCCAGGCAGACAATTTGGTTGAATTCCCAGCCCGACTCATAGATCTGAATCGCCAGCTTTTCAATATCTCGGTGGTAGTCGTCCCAGGTTACGTAAAAATCAGCCATATCCATCCTCCTTTGGAGTAGCCCCCAGCCGGCCGCTAGGCTCAGTCCGGTTTAAGCCCAAGTGATTTAAGCCCAAGTGTAGAGTTTTGCCTAGGGAAGCGCTACAGTTCCTAAGCTGGACTCGGCGTAGAGCAGTAGGCGATGGGGAAATAATACACTGAGGACGCCTTGGGAATGGTGATCCCCCGAGCTGTTGCCGTTTCATCGATCGAGTATCGAGTGTGAATTCACTAAGCAGGTAATCTATGGCTTCTAACGTGCCTTCCGCCGCCGCTGCTCCCGCCAAGTTTTCCCTCTGGGGCAAGCTGGCCTTTGGAGCCGGCGATATTGGGCCAGGGATGACCGCCAACCTGCTGGCGTTTTCGTTTTTGATTTTTTTGACGACAGCGGCGGGCCTGAGCCCGGTGGCGGCGGGGTCGGTACTGGCGATCGGGCGCATTTGGGATGCGGTGAATGACCCGTTCATTGGCTACCTGAGCGACAAAACCCGCACCCGCTGGGGCCGCCGTTACCCTTGGATTGTGCTGGGGGCGATTCCGTTTGGGGTGACGTTTTTTCTGACCTGGGTGGTGCCGGGGTGGGAGAGCGACACCGCCCGGTTTTGGTACTACGTAGTAATGTCGCTGCTGTTTCAGGTGTTTTATACGGTGGTGAACCTGCCCTATACCACCCTCACCGCCGAACTGACCAAAGACTACGACGAGCGTACTGAGCTGACGGCCTTTCGGCTGGGGTCGTCGCTGTTTGGGGCGATCGCCGCTCTCGGCCTCGGCCTGGTGATCACCCAGGTGATTGCTGACCAGCGCCAGCAGTACTTAGTCCTAGGAGGCATCTGTGCGGTGCTATCGGTGCTGCCGCTGCTGTGGTGCGTGTGGGGCACCTATCCCTACGCGGTGCAGCGCAACGCCCTTCAGCCCGGCCCTACGGACGAAGTAGCGCTGCCCTTTCTCCAGCAGATTAAAGTGGTGTTTGCCAACCGGGCCTTTGTGTTTGTGGTCGGTATCTACCTGTTTGCCTGGCTGGCCCTACAGATGACCGCCAGCATCATTCCCTTCTACGCCACCTTTTGGATGGGGCTTGACTCTTACTTTTTGGCGGCGCTGCTGGTGCAGGGCACCGCCATTTTGATGATGGTGGTGGTGAACTATCTCAGCCGCCGTCTCGGCAAGCAGGAGGTGTTTTACATCGGCATCGGCACCTGGATCATTGCCCAGATTGCGCTGTTCTTTGTGCAGCCGGGGCAGGTGGCGGCGCTCTACCTGTTGTGCATTGTGATTAGCTTTGGGGTGGCCACCGCCTATGTGGTGCCCTGGGCCATGCTGCCCGATGTGATTGAGCTAGACGAGATCAAAACCGGCCAGCGGAGAGAAGGTATTTTCTACGCTTTTATGACGCTGCTGCAAAAGGTGGGCTTGGCCCTGGGGCTGTTTTTGGTCAGCCTGGCCCTGCAATTTTCGGGGTTTATCAGCGAGGCGACGGTGCAGCCCGAGTCGGCCCTACTGGCGATTCGCATTTTTATTGGCCCAGTACCGATGGTGCTGCTGGCTATGTCAATACTACTAACCCGCTTTTACCCCATCACCCGCCAAATGCACCAAGAAATGCTGCTGCAACTGGCTGAGCGCGATCACAACCAGGGACAGAACGATAGGGACGACTCAAGTGTTTGAAATGCCTAACCAGATTAGGCATAGCCGTTTTTGCCCCTGCTAGAGTTCTAGAAGCTCCCGCAGAAACTCGTAGGGTTCCACCTCCCATGGGGGTTCGGGCACCAGGTAGCTGAGGCGATTCAAAATATCGGCCTCTATGGCGGCCATATGGGCGTGGGTGAAGATTTCGGTCAGCGCTGCGCGATCGCGCAGCGGAGCCAGTGGGTTGGCCAGCTGAGGTGCAGTATCCGCCAGAGAATAGAACCCTGCGGCATGATCACCAGTGATTGATGGTTTAGCGGGTGTCAGCTCTGGTCGGGGACTGGGCGATCGCTCTCTGGCCACCGCAGTCTGGCTATAGCTAAACAGAGCCTTAACCCATGGGTCAGCTTTCAGTGACTCTGTACCTAAACCGGGGTGCGTCTGCTCTAGACCAGGCGCGTTCAACCCCGCCGCAGATTTCGCAGGGGGCAGGGCTGCCATAGGGCCAGAGATGTTGCTCATAGTACTCCAGGGGAATAAGGATCTGCCGAAGAAAGTGAGCCTCCTAAGCCGCCACCTCCCGCCAGCACAACATCCCTAGCAGGTCGTAGGCCTGCCAGGTTCGCCCATAGACGTATCCTCAGTATAAATGCGGAGGCGAATCGATGAATTAATCCCTAAGCCACCGTTACAAAGGGATTAACTAAATGGATCAGGCATTTGAGCGCTGCTGCTTTAGGTAGACAAAAACCGACTTATCGCCAATGTCGGGCACCAGGGGCTGCACAGCCTTGCGCAGGGCAAACACCCCAAACAAAACGGCCCAGGCTGCCAGCAGTCCCTGCTTTGCCGCCCAGGGCAGCACGTCAAACAGGTGACCTAGCAGCAGCAGTGGCACCAGCAGCGTCAGCAGTTTGGTCTCTAAACGGTCAAAACAGAAGGCTTCCTTGAAAAAAATACCGGTCAGGGCCACAAAGGTAAACCCAATCCCCCACAGCACCCCAGGCGTATCCACCACCGTTTGAGCCAGGGGGCCGTCAATGGCGTGGGAGAAGATCAGCGACGCCAGCCCTCCCACTAGCCAAACCCCTTGCAGCAACCGATGCAGCGGCACCAGATAGATGTGAATGGTGGCCAGGCTCAGCCCTAACCCAAGCCAAAACAGCGTGTAGAGCACACTGATGGCTTGCACCAGGCCAGGGTTTTGGTTAAACCCCAGCGCTAGAACAGTCCCTAAGCCAAACGCCACCGCCGCCACCATGAGGCCGCTACGGTATAGCACTACCCCTCGGCGATCGCTCTGGGTGATGGTGTAGTCGCCAAATTGCCCGGTATAGATCACCGGAGGCGGCAGGGGGGTCTCATTCATAGCGCTGTCCATTGCCGTTTGTCCAGTAAAGAAATCTACGGTTAACCCGTGTCTTTATCTTATCGAGTTAGGGCTTATCGAGTTAGGGCAGGCTGGGTAGGTAGAGTAATCGTAAAGCAGGTTTGGCTGGCATCGCTGGCCACCGCAATATCTCCCCCCAGGTGCGTGACCAGCTTTTTCACCAGGGCCAGCCCTAGACCGGTGCCCCCCTGCTTCCAGGGGTCGGCGCTGGGCACCCGATAAAACTTGTCAAAAATCCGCGTCATCTCTGCCGCCGGAATTGTCACCCCGGTGTTGGTCAGCGCCAGACACACCCGATCGCTGGCATCGTCCGGATGGGGCAGCACCTCTAAGGTGATGTATTCCCCCGGCGGAGTGTATTTACAGGCATTATTCAGCAGTTCGGCCAGCACTCGCTCTAGGCTGGCCAGGTCGGTGTACAACACCGGCAGAATCGAAGGCGTCATTAGCCGCAGGGTTTGGTTACGACTCTTGGCGCGGGTCACAAAACTGTCAATCCAGCCCGCTAGCCAGGTTTCCAGTAAAATGGGCTCGGGCTGAATGGGGTGATTGCCCACGTCTAGGCGCTGGAGATCGAGCAGGTCATTGATCAGGCTGATCTCACGCTCGCACTCCTCCTGCAGAATGCTGTAGTAGCGCCCAATCCGCGTCTGTTCGGTCTTGGGCTTTTGCAGGTCGGCGGTGAGGTCAAATTCCTGGTTTAAGGTAACCCCCAGCAGTTGCAGCGCTACCCGCATGCTAGTTACCGGGGTGCGCAACTCGTGGGAAACCGTGCTGAGAAAGTCGTCCTTTAAAGTATTGAGCCGCTCTAGCTCAGCCACCTGAGACTGGGCCGCCTGGTACAGTCGGGCCTGACGAATGGCGATCGCGCACTGGTTCGCCACCTGCTGTACCAGGCGAATTTCAAGGTCGTTGAAGCCGTAGTCGCGATCGTTGATCAGCCACAGATCCCCCAGCACGCCCCGATCGTCCACTACTGGGCAGGCCAGCATGGCCACGTAGCCCCGCACTGGGTTAGGCTCCACCGAGCAAAACTGAAAATACTGACCATCCAGCAGCTGATGGTACACCTCCGGAAAGGCCTCCATCTGGGCAACTCGCCCCTGGTAAGACGGGCTAGAGCTGTTGTACTCGTAATAGATGGTCGAAGTGCCCTGCTCCAGGTCGTAGAGCGAGGTATTGGATCCCTTCACATCCAGAGCCTCGGTCAGCTCCTTCACCGCCGTCAGCATGATTTGATTCACATCTAGGCTGTCGCGCACCCGGTCGGTGATGCGCTTTAGCGTCGCCTCAAACTCTAGGGCGGTCTGCAACTCCTCGGTGCGCTGGGCCACCTGCTGCTCTAGGTCAGTATTCAGTCGCTGCACCTGGTTATAGAGGCGGGCCTGCTTGATCGCCCCCCCCACTTGGGTAGACACCTCCCGCAGGGTCTCAATTTCCCAGGCCGCCCAAGGCCGGGGGCCGCTGCAATTTAAGGCACACACCAGTCCATAGAGGGCGTCTCCCTGAACGATTGGCATAATCAGGCAGGCCTTCACCTTGGCCTGGTCAAACTTAGCCAAGTAGGCTGGCGGCAGGTGGGCGGTGGCAATGTCGTCGATCACCTCCATCTCACCCTGGCGATAGCGCATCAGATCCGCAGGAATAAAGCTGAGATCTGTCTGGACATCCCCTGAGATCGCCATCGCACCGCTGGCCGACTCCGCCACCACCCCGTTGTAGTCAGGGTCAAAGCTGTAGAACAGCACCCGGTCAATGCGCAAAAAGCGGCGCACCTCATTGACCGTCGTTTGCAATAAATCTTCAGAGTTCAGCGATTGCAGCAGGTGCTGGGCGATCGCCCCCAGCAGCCGCTCTCGCTCAGACTGGCGTTGCAGCGTTTGCTCTACTGCGTGCAGCGGAGTCACATCCTGAAGGCTGACCAGCAGCCGAGGCTCACTGCTGTCTGCCCCAAATCGCCGCACGGTGGCCCGTAGGCGGCGGCGATCGCCCGCGGCATCGGTCATTTCGACCACGGTGATTTGCTCATCGCCGCTAGCCAGCGTCCGCTGTCCCGCCGTCAGCAGCGGCTGGCCAACCTCCGGCGGCAAGTCCTCGGTGCCTAGGTTGTCGGCACCCGCCAGCCCCTCGGCCCCCAGCAAAACCGTCCAGGCTCGGTTGCAAAAGTGCTGGCGGTAGTGCTCATCTGTGATCCAGATCGGCGTCGCGATCGCATCAAGCACCTCCCTCAGGGCAGCGTCGGCGACCTCAGGTTGAGGCCGCTCTCCCTGAGGCATCGGGTCAAGGGGCAGCATAGACATAACCATGGGGGCTTAGGAAGATTTCAGTAACAGCAACCTTGGCAAAACGGGGCGCATGCTCTATAAACACTATGCCCAGAGCCGCTAGAGAATACCCAGTCCGCCCCACAAAAATCCATTGCAGAAAAATATTGTACCCAGCTATTTGCTTAGCACCTCCTATGGTCTATAATCGTAGACCGTGCACATTTGCAGGCCCTATGAACGCAGAGGAAATTATCCGCTCAATTGAGGCGGAGCAGTTAAAGACCGACCTTCCCACCATCTACGTCGGTGACACCATTCGTGTTGGCGTACGCATTCAAGAGGGTGGCAAAGAGCGGATTCAGCCCTACGAGGGCACTGTTATTGCCATGCGCAATGGCGGCATCAATCGCTCCATCACGGTGCGAAAGATTTTTCAGGGGGTCGGCGTTGAGCGAGTTTTTCTGCTCCACGCGCCCAAGGTAGCCAGCATTGCTGTGCTGCGTCGGGGTAAGGCTCGGCGAGCCAAGCTTTACTACCTGCGCGATCGCGTCGGTAAGGCCACTCGCCTGAAGCAGCGTTTTGATCGCCCAATCAATTAGAATTGGAATATTGGGCAGCGGTGCTAAAGTAGCGCCTGGTTTCATGCGTCCTTAGTTCAGTTGGTAGAACGCGGGTCTCCAAAACCCGATGTCGGGGGTTCGAGTCCTCCAGGGCGCGCTGAGTAGCGGCAGCGACAACTCCCAAAGCTTTTAGGCCTTAGACCCCAGGTTTGGCCCAGGCGGCGGGGCTTGTCACTGCCCTTGACTCGTAACTAAACCAGGAGCCCTTAGTCCTCCGCCGATCCAATGTTTCTTTAGGTCAGCTGAGCCGGTTTGTAGGCTCATGCTTTCCCGTTAGTCAGTGTGGATAAGCGCCAACAGGAGCCAAGCCAGTGGTAAAAAAAGACGCCGCAATAGAGTCTAAGGGTAAGGCCGCAGACGCCCAGGCTGCTGAGCAGGGCTTTAGTGTAGGTGCCTTCTTGCAGGGCACTAAAGAAGAGCTGGGAAAAGTGGTTTGGCCCAGTCGGCAGCAGCTTATCAGTGAGTCTGCCGCCGTTATTCTCATGGTTAGCCTTTCCGCAACGCTGATTTATCTGGTTGACCGGCTGTTTGGGTGGGTTTCGGGGCAAGTATTTTAATGGCGGTAACTGAAGAAGACTTCAACTACGACGAGCCCCTCGACGAGCCCTTAGATAGCGATCTAGAGCAAGAACCTCTAGAGGGCGATTCTGGGACGGTTTCAGAGGACGGTAACGATGGCGAAGCGGCCCGTTATTACCAGCGCAAAGCTCGGTGGTACGCCGTGCAGGTCGCCTCTGGATGTGAAAAGCGCGTCAAGCTCAACCTGGAGCAGCGTATTGGCACGTTAGACGTGATCAACCGTATTTTCCAGGTCGAGATTCCCCAGACGCCAGCGGTTAAGCTCCGCAAAGATGGTAGCCGCCAAAACATTGACGAAAAAGTCTTCCCAGGCTACGTCTTGGTGCGTATGTACATGGATGACGAGGCTTGGTCGGTGGTTAAAAACACCCCCCACGTCATTAACTTTGTGGGTGCTGAGCAGCGTCGCGCTTATGGGCGCGGTCGTGGCCACGTCAAGCCCATGCCCCTGGGCATGAGCGAGGTGAAGCGAATTTTCAAGCGCACCGAAGAGCAAAAGCCGGTCATCAAAGTCGATATGGCCCCCGGAGACAAAATTACCGTGCTCTCCGGCCCCTTCAAAGATTTTGAGGGAGAGGTGGTGGAAGTCAGCCCCGAACGCAGCAAGCTGAAGGCTCTGCTATCGATCTTTGGGCGCGACACCCCAGTCGAGCTGGAATTTAACCAAGTGGAAAAAGAGAGTTAATTAATGGCTAAGAAAGTTGTAGCGCTGATCAAGCTGGCACTTCCCGCTGGAAAGGCTAACCCGGCTCCCCCTGTCGGCCCGGCACTGGGTCAGCATGGGGTTAACATCATGGCCTTCTGCAAAGAGTACAACGCCCGTACCCAGGAGAAAGTGGGTCTGGTGATACCGGTTGAAATCTCGGTTTTTGAAGACCGTAGCTTTACCTTTATTCTTAAAACGCCACCGGCCTCGGTATTGATTAAAAAGGCAGCTGGTATCGAGCGAGGTTCGGGCGAACCTCGCACTAAGAAAGTGGGCTCCATCACTCGGGCTCAGCTGCAAGAGATTGCCGAAACCAAAATGCCCGACCTCAACGCCAACGACATCGAGGCGGCCATGAACATTGTTGAGGGCACTGCTCGCAACATGGGCGTTACCGTTTCTGGCTAGGCTGTTGCTCTAGAGTGTTCGCGGTAGCTTAAATTTCACTTGTCCACAGTACGGGGAAGAGGCGTTGCTTCGTTTGACCCCAAGGAGATCACCATGGTTAAAGTATCCAAGCGCCTGCGCGATGCCCAGGCGAAGATAGAAGATCGCCTCTACGAGCCACTGGAGGCTCTGGAGTTGCTCAAAGAAATTTCTACGGCTAAGTTTGTTGAGTCGGCTGAGGCCCACATTCGCCTCGGTATCGACCCCAAGTACACCGACCAACAACTGCGTACCACGGTTATTTTGCCCAAGGGCACCGGCCAGACCATCCGGGTCGCCGTGATCGCCAAGGGTGAAAAAGTGGCTGAGGCCACCGCTGCTGGAGCTGACCTGGCAGGGTCTGAAGAGCTCATTGACGAAATTCAGAAGGGCATGATGGACTTTGACGTTCTGATTGCTACCCCCGACGTGATGCCCCAGGTAGCCAAGCTCGGTCGTCAACTCGGCCCCCGCGGCCTGATGCCCTCCCCCAAGGGTGGCACCGTGACCTTTGACCTGGCTAAGGCAATTGATGAGTTTAAAGCGGGTAAATTAGAGTTTCGCGCCGACAAAACAGGCATTGTTCATGTTATGTTTGGCAAGGCCGACTTCAGCGCTGAAGATTTGCTGGTCAACCTTAAAGCGCTGCAAGAGTGCGTTGACCGCAACCGCCCGTCTGGGGCTAAGGGTCGCTATTGGAGAACCGTAGCGATCGCCCCCACCATGGGGCCGTCTATTCGCCTTGACGTGAACGCCCTGCGCGACTTTAAACTGGCCGATGCGGTTTCCTAACAAGTTTTGCCCAACCAGGAGTTACGCCCACTGACAAAACCCCTTACAACTTCATAGATGACCAGAGACAGCAGGTGCTAGCCCAGCGCTGCATAAACCCTGCCGAGGTTGACATGAATGACTATGGTGCTCTTGCCTAAGCTGAGCACTTCTGGTTGTTGGTCTACCCCGGCATAGCTGTCGGGGTTTTGTTTTTGAGGTTCATTTCAATCAAGGGCGTAGCCCAAACCTGGATCGGGTAATTAAGTCCCAATCCCCAACTTAAAGGAGGTGAGATCGATATGGGGAGAACCCTAGCGAATAAGAAAGAGCTGGTAGCCGAAATTCAGGCGCTGCTAAACGATGCCCAGCTAGCCTTTGTAATTGACTACAAGGGTCTGACGGTGGCTGAAATTAGCGACCTACGCAACCGGCTGCGCCCTAAGGGTGCCGAGTGTAAGATTGCCAAAAACACGCTGATGCGGATCGCCGTTGATGGCGACGAAAACTGGCAGCCGATCACCGAGTTTCTCAAAGATTCTTCAGCTTTTGTGCTGGTTAAAGAAGACTTTGGCGGAGCCATTAAGGAGTACCAGGCGTTCCAAAAAGACACCAAAAAAACCACCCTCCGGGGCGGTGTCATGGAAGGCCAGGCCCTGAACGAAGACCAGATTAAGGCCATCACCGAACTGCCCACCAAAGAAGAGCTTATGGCTCGTCTGGCGGGGGCTATCAAGGCGATGCCGACTCGGATTGCCGTGGGCGTCAACGCCGTGCCGACCAAACTGGCGGTGGGTGTCAAAGAGGTGCCCGCATCTCTGGCCCGTGCCCTCAAGGCAGTCTCCGAAAAAGATGCGGCCTAGGCCCATCGGTAACGAATTTGTCTGTGTTTAATTATTTTCAACCAGGAGTTAACCGGTAACTATGTCTGCTAAAACTGATGAAATTCTCGAACAGTTAAAGTCCCTTTCTCTGCTGGAAGCCTCTGAGCTAGTCAAGCAAATTGAGGAAGCCTTTGGGGTTGACGCCTCTGCCTCCGCTGGCGGCGGCATGATGATGATGGCCCCCGGCATGATGGGTGGCGGTGGTGCCGCTGCTGCCGAGCCCGAAGAAGAGAAGACCGAATTTGACGTCGTGCTTGAAGAAGTGCCCGCCGACAAGAAGATCGCTGTTCTTAAGGTGGTGCGCAGCCTGACCGGTTTGGGTCTGAAGGAAGCCAAGGAAATGGTGGAAGCTGCTCCCAAGGCCGTCAAGGAAGCCGTCACCAAGGACGATGCTGAAGATGCCAAGAAGCAGCTCGAAGAAGCGGGCGGCAAGGTATCTGTCAAGTAACCTCACGCTTTCCCACTAGGGCTAAGACGTTTGGCAGCTCCCCGTGAACCATGGGGAGCTTTTTCGTTTAGCGTACTTTCTCTCAATACCTCTCAATCAATACCCTATGCAGAGATGCAGGCCCAGTCTATTAGTCCCCTGCGGCAACGTCCCAAATGGGTACGGAAATTTCTAAGGTGGTTTTTCTCTACCTCAGATATCGGGCTTCTGGGTATCCAACTAATCTTAGGAGCGCTAAATTAGGGATGTATCGATGGAACTACCCATGGCACAACACCTGAAACGATGGGAGTCGCCCCGCAAGCCGGGTCGCAATGACAAGGGCCGAGGCGGTTCTGCCCGCCAGCGACAGATGAGAAAGCGACAGCAAACTTTGCGCAAGCACCTGATCGGGCGATCGCCTTCAGATCAGGCCAATACCAACCTAGGGGAGTCAACGGCTCCCCTTTTTGCTGTTTATCCCAGTGGGGCTTTGGAGTTTAACCAATTAGCAGCTCTTCTTCCGGATACTGAACAGAAGACGGTTTAGGATCGCCCAGCAAAGACGCCATAAACAGCAGTACGCCTACCCGCCCTAGGTACATCGTAAAGATAATCACGTATTTGCCAAAAACGGAAAGGTCAGCGGTGATACCCGTAGACAGCCCCACAGTCGCAAAGGCAGAAACCGCCTCGAAAAGCACGTCGATGAAGCTGAGATTGGGGTTGCTGATGGCCAATAGTGCTGTGACACTGACCACCGCCAGGCCTGAGCCGACTACTACGGCGATCGCCTTTAGCACCCGGCTCGCCGGTATCTGCCGCCGAAAGCAGAGCACTTGCTCCTTGCCCTGAAGCGCCATACGAGTGGCCGCTAGCAAAATACGAATGGTGGTGGTCTTGATACCACCCCCGGTGCTACCCGGGCTTGCCCCAATGAACATCAGGGCAATCATGATAAACAGCGATGCGTTGCCCATGGCCCCAATGTCGATGCTGTTAAACCCGGCGGTGCGGGCAATCACCGATTGAAACCAAGCCATCAGCAGTTTGTGCTGGGGGTCTACCGCTCCCAGAGTCGAGGGGTTGGGGTACTCGATTACAAAGAAGGCCAGGGTACCCAGCACCAGCAGCACTGCGGTGGTGCTGGTCACAATTTTGAAGTTGAGGGAAAACAAATTGCGGCAGCGGTTGCCTGCAAGGCGGTTGCGCAGCCAGGTGAGAAATTCCATAATTACCTGGTACCCAATGCCGCCCATGATCACTAAGAGCGTGATCACAATGTTCACCCAGGGATTGAGGGCGTAGCGCACAATGCTGTCCTCAAACAGACTGAAGCCGGCATTGTTAAAGGCACTAATGCTGTGGAACACCGATAGCCACAGGCTATAGCCAGAGCCGTAGTCTTGGCTGAACACGGGGTAGAGGCAAAACAGACCCGTCAGCTCAAACACCAGGGTCATGCCAATGATGGAGAGAACCAGCGACTTGCCCCCGGCCAGGGCCGAATTATCCATCGACTGCTGAATGGCCAGGCGCTCCTTAAGGCCTAACCGTCGCCCCAGCAGCAGTACTAGAAAGGTGTTGGCGGTCATATAGCCTAACCCCCCCACCTGAATCAGCGCCAGAATAGTTGCTTCGCCAAAGGTCGAGAAGTAGGTGCCAGTGTCAACCACAATCAGCCCGGTGACGCAGACGGCAGAGGTGGAGGTAAACAGAGCAACTAGAGGATCGCCCCAGCCTTGGTCAGTGGTAGAGATGGGCAGCGTCAAGAGCAGGGTGCCAACGGTGATTAGTACTAAAAAGCCGAGGCATATGGTGCGCGGAACCGTCATCTGCATAGGCTGAGCATTCCGCAAGACACGGATTAGAGAGGCCACCTTATATTTTCACGAGTTGACGCTCTCGACCACTATGCCGCAAGATTTAACCGGCTAGGCTGCGCTGTTCTCTAGGTGTCGAGTTGTCATGACCAATGTTCTGTACAAGAAGATTCAGACCTTTTACGACGACTCTTCGGGGCTGTGGGAGCAGATTTGGGGTGAGCACATGCACCACGGCTACTACGGGGCCGATGGTCGCCAGCGCAAAGACCGTCGCCAGGCCCAGATTGATTTGATTGACGAGTGCTTAACCTGGGCGGCGGTGAGCCAGGCGGCGGATGTTCTCGACTGCGGCTGCGGCATCGGCGGCAGCGCCCTAGAGTTGGCCACCCGGTTTGGGGCTAGGGTAACGGGCATTACCCTGAGCCCGGTGCAGGCCCAGCGGGCCACGGAGCGGGCTAGGGCGGCAAATCTAGCAGGGGATGCCGTCCCTAGGGCTACGTTTCAGGTGGCGGATGCTTTAAACACCCCGTTTGCTGACCACAGCTTTGATCTGGTGTGGTCTATGGAGAGCGGGGAACACATGCCCGACAAGGTGGCCTTTTTGCAGGAGTGCTATCGGGTGCTAAAGCCGGGGGGCAAGCTGCTGATGGCCACCTGGTGCCATCGCCCCACGACCTCCCTAGGCGGGCCGCTGACCTGGCTAGAGCAGCGGCAGCTCGACTGGATCTATCGCGTTTACGGCTTGCCCTACGTGATTTCTCTGCCCGACTATGAGGCGATCGCGCAAAACTGCGGCTTTAGCCAGCTCAAAGCTGCCGACTGGTCGCTGGCGGTGGCCCCTTTTTGGGATGAGGTGATTGCCTCGGCTCTCAGCCCTGAGGGGCTGGCGGGCTTGCTTCAGGCGGGGCCTGGCACCCTTCAAGGGGCATTAGCGCTGGGGCCAATGCGTCAGGGGCTGCACAGCGGCCTGATTCGCTATGGGCTACTGTGTGCGGTGCGCTAGGCTCTTAGCCTAACAAGCGCCACAGTTCAAAGCGCAAAAAAGGGTGAGTCCCAAACGGAACTCACCCTGGAGTTATGCTCTGGTCGTTACCCTACTGGGGTCGAGCGGCGGGGCAGTCAATGGCCCGTACGGCAACGGCGGCGGTGTAGTCCCGCAGGGCGTTGGTGTTGGGCGCAAAGCTAGTGCCGGTTTCGTTGAGGGGGGTGGCGATCGCACAGAAGGCCGCCATCTGTCTAATCGTGGCCTCACCCCAGTGACCGCTGATGTCGGTGAAGGTGGGCGGGTTGCTGATGTTGGGAATGATGCCCCCGGTGGCCTGATCGCGCCCTGGCACCGGGCTGGTGCTCGTGGTATCGCCTGCACCCGCATCGGCCCGCACCAGCGCCAGCTTATTGGCCATAGCCATCAGCTCAGCGCGGGAGACGTTGTCGGTGGGGCGGAACCTACCGGTGCCAGCGTCACCCGTGACAATACCCAGCTGCTTAGCCTGCTGAATTTTGACCGCGCTCCAGCGATTGGCGGCTACGTCGCTGAAGGGGGCGCTAAAGACCGCCTGGGGGAGTTCAGCAATCAGGGAGGACGGTAGCACAACCCGAGCGGTTTCCATTATCACCGAAACTGCCTGCTCGCGGGTGAGGGGAGCAGTGGGCCTGAAGGTGCCGTCTTCAGGGAAGCCAGAGATGACGCCGAGGCCAGCAGCGCGAGTGATCTCGGCAGCGTAGCGGTTGCCCCGAATATCGTTGAAGGCCAGGGTAGGTGGCGTCACCGGTGGGGTTACCGGCGGGGTGCCACCGCCAGTCTCACCGCCCTGGAGCTGAGCCAAGGTGAGGTCATTTGTAAAGTACACCAGGTGCGAACTGACAATCTGGCCGTTGAAAGTTCGCTTAGTGAGCGACCAGCCGGGATTGAGGTCAAGTTGAGTAAAGCCGGTGGGGCTGATGCCGTTGGCCCGGCCAATGGTGATGCGATCGCGGGAAACGGTGCTGGGCGCAAATTGCAGCAGCAGGTCACCGTCGCGCTGGTTGACCTCAAAGCGCGCCCCGGAAATATCTTGCCCGTTTAGGCGCACTGCGTAGCCATTGCTGTCGCGCTGGAGCCGACAGACACCGGTAAAGTCGAAGGAGTTCCACAGGGCGTTGACCTGGGTGGGCTCACCACCGGGGTTGACAATGGTCCAGCAGGGCGGGTTGGCCTGAACTTGTTCAACAATGTAGAGTCGGTAGGGTTGGGCTACGCTACCGGGTACCGCCACCACTAGAAAGTTGGCTGCGTTGATGGCAACAGTATCGAAGGTCTGGGCCAGCAGCGTGCCAGTTTGACGAACTGTGGGCTGAACCGAGGTGGGGTTCTGGGCAATAGCCTGCCCCGCCCCGCCCAGTACCCCAAGCGTGGCTGCGGTCAGCGCAGCCCCTTTTAACATTGACATAGGATTCATTGTCACCCGTCCTAGATAGCGATTTGTGATGTGGGGATAGTTTCTCTACCTTAGCCCTGGCAATCGGAGGCAAACCTTTGACTTCAACCACTTGTCAGACCGTCTGAAAGCCAAGATATGGCCATAGTCATTTAGGTCAGGACATCCAGAAAGCGTTCTAACGCTTAGAGGAAAAATGGCTTAACCAACCTGGCTACAGCTATAACGACCCAATATCAGACGCTGGATCTAATCCGCCCAGACCCAAAAACCTGGTTGGCCAGACCTAAAGCTAACCATAGCCATGGGGCACGACCAAACTCTCCTAAGTTCAACCCAGATGAACCAGGCCAGCGACCTAATTCACCGGTTTAGCCCAGAAAAGCCGCAATCATTGTAGGGGTATCTCCGATATACAACCCTGCTTTTTGCAGCAATTACTTAGGATTCGTTGCAAAACCTCACGCTCAGCAAACCCTCACGCTCACCGCTATGCACTATGGCTTGGCCCCAGGGCAATGCCTTCTTAAAGCTGAAACTCGTCTAGGGAGGTTGAGGGTAGCCCTGCGGGAGCGATCGCGCGGCTGACCGAGGCCTTGTAGCTCTCCTGCTGGGTGACCATATCTACCGAAATTGCCTCAAACCAGGCCTCTAGACAGCCGAAGGGAGCCGTTAGCTGTAGACTGCCCTCGAGCTGCCCCTGGCCATTGGGCAGCAGGTTGAGCACCTGGCGGGGTTCGTCGGCCAGGGTGCGGGTTTGGGGGTCAGTAATCCACACCTTGAGGTACAGGCGGTTAGGGTGAAAGGGCACCCGCAGGGTCACCACCACCGGCTCACCGGCAGTGAGGTCACCCTCCGGCAGCTCTAGGCTGGGCATGGGCGGAGTCACTACTTCAGACGGCTCCTCGCTCTCTGGGGCAGGCACTGTCGCCGCTGTTTGTAAATCTTGCAGCGTAGGGTCTTCATCCTCATAGATCACCACCTCGCCCGCAAAGGGCACAAACGGCGGCGGCACTGCAATCGGGTCTTCTGCCTCGACGGAAGCAGGGGGGACAGCGATCTCGCTGCGCTGGTCGATCGCCTCCTGCTGGAGATTGACGGCCAATTCGTTGAGCCGACTCCAAAAGCGATCTTGGAGCTTGAGGTCTTTAAACCCCATGGCCTCGTGGGAAATCAGCTGGGGGGCGGCGCCGCGGGGCTGACCGCTGCTGCTACTGGGGGTCTGCCCGGTCAATACCGCAATCGGGTCGTCGGCCTTAGGCGGCGGAGCGATGGGGGGCAAACTCAGCCCTCGGGCCGGTTCGGGGCTAGGGTCGGCGGGGGTGGTAGAACTGCGATCGCCAGGAGTTGGGGTAGCAGGCCGAGGGCGACCCACTAGCGGTAGCGACGGCTGATGCGCCGCCGCCTCGTGGGGAGAGGGATAGTAAATTTTGGGCGGCAGCTCAGGGCTGTTGCGGGGCAGGGTGAGAATGGGCATCTCCCGAGGCGGGGCCGCCCGGCCCACCAGATCCCAGGCTTTGATATCGGGAGCGGGCGGCGGCGGCGAGTCAGCGCCCGCCTCCGGGTCATCGGCAGGAAAGACAACGTCTAGATCGGTGTCAGTTTCGGCCTGGTTGGCGATCGCATCAAACAGCGAGGCCACATCTACCGTCACCGTAAATTGCTGTAGGGTCATCGCCTCAGCACCCACAAACAGCCCCACGTCTCCCAGCAGCAGCCGGGTTGACAGCTGCGTGGGGACGCTCACCGTCAGCGCCATGGTGCTGGGCAGGGTCGCCACCGCCAGCGGTACCGGGGCCATGGCCACCGTCGCCGACGTCTGGGGGTCAGAAAGCCGCACCACCAGGGTTAGGGGCGGGCAGGGTTCACCGTCGGCACGGCCCGTCACCGTGGCCACGAGCCCTAGGCTTTCCCCCGCGCTGCCTAGGAGCGCGGTGTGGGGCAGCGTGAGCCCGTAGGGCAAAGTGTCCTCGGCCAGACCATTGGCAAGCTGGGTTTGCAGCGCATCCATCGCGGCCGCTGCGGTCTGGAGATCAATCACCGGGACGGGGGCAGCTGCGGGCGTCCCGGCCGCCAGGGGGGAGGGAGGAGCCGCGATCGCACCGAGGCCAGCACTGCCATCGTCGGCAAACCAGTCGCCGTCATCAGCCGAGTCTTGGGCCACTACCCGCAGCTGCACCGCGTAGCACCAGGACGAGGGAGCGGCAGCACTGGCATTTTCTGGATTTGCGGCGATCGCGCTAGCGCACTGGATATCCCAAGCCCCCTCTCCCAATCGGGTAAAGGGCATGACGACCATCAGTCCATTTTCATTGATTTGACCCTGGCGACGCAGGCTGCGTCGTGCCGGAGGCTCGGGCTCGCCCCCAGCGCCCTGGCGATTCCGGGACGGATCGCTTCGCGAATCGGTCAATACCTGGTCGATCTGAATGTGCACCGGGGTGTTGGCATGGCTGGTGTGGGCCATCACGCGGTAGCGGCCCTCTAAAATTTCTACCTGGGATGTATCGAGGGGCAACCAGCTCTGGTCACCCTCTTTTTGCAGCAGAAATTCCCAATACTCCATAGTTCAAGCCCCAGTTTAAGTCCTGAGTTTAAAGTCTGTCAGGAGACAAGTCACCCATGATGCTTCAGGATACTCCCTCGAGGCAAACCCGCACTGTTCACCCCAGCAAACATTCAGGCCCAACGGTAGCAAAGCCTACATTTTGGCAGAGACTCCTCTATACCCTGCTGTAGATGGGGCGGTCTAGGTCTCGTTCTACTCTAGAAAAGTAATCTCTAAGGAGACAATGCGTTATGTCTATTGAAGATAGAGCTAAGGCCGCTGCCAAAGATGTCGAAGGCAAGCTCCAAGAAGGGGCCGGCAAGCTGACCGGCGATCGCGAAGCTCAAGCCAAAGGCAAGGCTAAGCAAGCTGAGTCTGATGTCCGCCACGGCGTAGAAGATGCGAAAGATAACGTCAAGCGCGCCATTGACTAATGACCTGGCGACGCTGAGTCAGGTCATTTGACCTAAAAAAGCTCCGACTCTTTACGGGTCGGAGCTTTTTTATGGGCAGGGACGAAGGGGCTAGCGATCGCGATCGCCCTTTGAGGGGCATTGCAAAGGGTCATTACAGTACTGATTTCTCCTGGCCCAGCCAAATTTGTCTAGTGGCTCAAAATATCGTTCAGCTCTGCCTCGGTAGCCCGGAAACCCACTAGCACCGCCTGGCCGTCTTTGACAAAGAGAGGGCGCTTCAGCAGCATGGCATCGCCGCTGAAGGCGTCAATCCAATCGGGGTCGCCCCAGGTCTGCTTGTCATCGCCCAAACCGCGGTAGGACTGCCCTGAGGTGTTGCGCATGGGTTTGCTGCCCAGAGCTTCTACCCAGGCTGTAACCATAGCCCGGCTGGGGGGGTGCTCTTTGGTGTCAATAAAGTCGTAGGCAATGGCGCGGCTATCCAGCCATTGCAGGGCTTTTTTGCAGGTTCCACAGGTGGGAATGCCGTAGACCGTTAGCGTCATAGCAGTACTAAATTGAAGGGATATTGAGGTGTAGCCACAGTCACTTAGGTTAGGACATCTAGAAAACATTCAAACGTTGGAACGTCTAAATGTTTAGAGGCGCTTGGCGGAGAAATGTCTCCACCCAATTGACTACAGCTATATCAATTAGGGACTATCGAGGGCTAAAAACGCCAAAAACGCCCCGGCGATCGAGACGTTTCTGGTGTTTTTAACTCTACGAAAACAGCCTGTGGCCTAGTTGTCGTAAACCCGGCACTCGTCGGCTTCAGGATTGCTGTCGCAATAAGCTTCTAGGGAGGTTCTGTCGGTGCCTTTGTCGCGCTGGTGGGAAGCCTCTGCCTGAAGCTCCTCTACCGCATCCCAGGCGGCGGCGCACTCCTGGGAGCCGCCACCAGTGGCATCACAGGCGGCCCGGGCACCTTCAATTTCTTTTTCAATGCGCTCTTTAATGTTCTCGCTCATGTCCTTTCTTACCGTGTGTAAACAACTAGCGGGGGCCTGCGGCCTGGTCAGCAAGGGGGCAAACCATCGAGTGGGTTGGCATATCCCGACTCCAGGCTTAGTATACTGCACTGATTCAGAGGGTCTGGCGGGGGAACCTCTACCCCATAGAGGCAGGGTTATGCCCTTGACAGTTCCCCAAATTATCCTGAGCTAGGTCAGTATAAGTACTCATCACTCATTGTACACATCTCCACAGGGGTCGGGGTAACCGCTGAACATTATGGGCCAGTCAACATGACGGGCCAGGGGCAATTGACTCAGGGGAAAGAGCAATCCGATCTAGACTGGAACCACCCAAGCAGGGGCGTACCCAATGACCGACATTTCCCAATTCAACCACCCACCCATGGAATGGGCCAATGCTGTCTCGACCCGTCCCTCGCTGGAGGGGGCCGTGAAGGACGTGGTGGAGCAGCTCAGGCAGCGGCTGACGGGAGCACCGGATCTGGGCATTGTGTTTATTTCATCCTCGTTTACCAGCGAGTTTGCCCGCCTGCTGCCCCTGCTGCAAGACCTGCTGCCCCTACCGGCTCTAGTCGGGTGCAGCGGCGGTGGCATTGTCGGTATGGACGCCCAGGGCCACCCCCAGGAACTGGAGGATACCCCGGCCCTGAGCCTGACGCTGGCGCGGCTGCCGGGGGTGACGGTGCGGAGCTTTCATCTGTCGAGCGATGACTTACCGGATTTAGATAGCCCGCCCGCCGCCTGGTCTGAGCTGATTGGGATTGCGCCGGAGGATAACCCTCAGTTTATTTTGATGGCCGATCCGTTTTCATCTAACGTGACGGATCTGCTGCAGGGGCTTGATTTTGCCTACCCCAGCGGCGTGAAGATTGGTGGTCTGGCCAGCGTTGACGGGTTTAATCGCCACAGCGGGCTATTTTGCGATCGCACCCTGCACACCGAAGGCCTGGTCGGGGTGGCCCTGGCGGGGCCGATCGTGCTCGATACCATTGTGGCTCAGGGCTGCCGCCCCATCGGCCCGGTCTACCGGGTGGACAAGGCCGAGCGTAACATTCTGCTGTCCTTAAGCGACCCGGAAGACAGCGACTCAGCGCGCCCACCCCTGGAACTGCTGCAAGAGCTGTTTGAGACCCTGCCCGAGGGCGATCGCAAGCTGGCCCAGAGTTCGCTTTTTATTGGCATGGCCCAGGACAGCTTTAAGCTCAGCCTCAGCCCCGGCGACTTTTTGATTCGCACCCTGCTGGGGGTGGACCCCAAGATGGGCGCGATCGCTGTGGGCGATCGCCTGCGCCCAGGCCAACGCGTGCAGTTTCACCTGCGCGACGCTCACACCTCCGCCACCGATCTCGAAACCCTCCTCCAGCGCTACCAGCAGCAGGCTCCCGCATCAACCGTCCCCGCCGGAGCGCTGATGTTTTCCTGCATGGGGCGCGGTGCCGGGCTCTACAACCAAGCCAACTTTGACTCAGGCCTGTTTGCCCAATATTTACCCGGGCTCCCTCTGGGAGGCTTTTTCTGCGGTGGCGAAATCGGCCCCGTTGGGCAGACGACGTTTCTGCACGGGTTTACCTCAGTGTTTGGGATTTGTCGGCAGCCGTAGGGGTTGGGGAGAAGGTGAGGAAGGTAAGGGAGATAGGGAAGCTGAGAAGTTTCGATCCTCTTCATCTCCCCACCTTCTGCACCCCCTATCTTCCCTCTCTACCGCAAACCCAGATCTAGGGAGGGCGTCAGGCCGTCAATGGTGAGGGTGTAGGTAATAGCGCTGGTGCCAATGCCCTGCCAGCCGGTGATAAACCCACCTTCATCTAATAGGGGACGATGCTGAGGGGTGGTGACGGCTGCATAGTACACCCCGTTAGCGGGCAGGGTTGTAGCGGGTAGGCGGGGTTGAATGCCCTGGGTGGTACGGGCTTCGGCCAAAAGTCGGCCTTCGGCGTCGAACAGAAACAACTGGGCCGCATCGTCGGTGTAGAGCACCCCAGGGCGCTGCTGAATAACGGTTAGATCGAGGTCGGCGCTGTCTCCCTGGGCACCCAGAAAGGCGTAGATGTCAATGCGGCGGCTCACGGCTCCGGTGGTGACACCGCTGCCGCTGCGGGTGTTGATGCGCTGGGCCTCGGCTAGGGGGTCTAAGGTCGTGTCGGCGGTAACGCCCAGCCCGGCCTGCCAGAGAGCTTCGTACTGCCGCAGGGTCTGGTCGGCGGCAACAACAGGGGTCCCTGTCCCGATGCTGGAGTAGACCCCCCGGTCAAAATCGAGCGGCCGACCGGTGTAGCCCGGCCGACCAAACCCGGCTAGCACGGGTTCACAGCCATCAATCGGGCTCACCACCGTTTGGTTTTGGCGAAATAGCTGCATTTGGCGGCGAAACGTTACGAGTTGGGCGAGGGTTTTAATGGGCAGGCCGGGGACTTGCTCAAGCTGGCTGGCGTGGGCGATCGCCGTATCCCAGTCATTCAGGCAGACCGCTAGCTGAAGCGAGTTTTGCAGCGTCGCTATAGACTGAGCGCGCACCGGAGCGGCAGCAGCGAGGGCGGCCACTAGGGCAATGCCTAAGGAAAGCCGTCCCGGAATCGCCGCCAGTCGTAACCATGACCTAACGTGCATCGCCCCTTCCATCGTCCCTGGCTCCTCTAGGTACTGCCGAACTCGCTGGCCTCACTGTACCCACAAGTCTACCGAGGCTCGCCCATAGTGGGCCAAAAACTTGTCGCTGCCGGTTTCTTGCCGCCGCAGCCAGGCCCAAAGCTGATCGCCCAGAGAAAAGTGCCACCACTCGTTGGGGTGGCGACGAAACCCCGCCGACACCATCACCTGGTTGAGCAGGGTGCGGTGGGCGTGGAAGGTTTGTTCGGCCGGGGTCGGGCTAGCGGCAAAATGGCTGGGGTGCGATCGCATCGACACCTCGTCAATGGGCGACCCCATATTTACCACGTCCCCCGTGGCAGTGAGCAGCGTAATGTCTAAGGCGGCCCCGGTGCTGTGGGGTGGCGGCGTTGCCGGGTCATCGCTGGGGATAGCCCAAAACTGGGCTACCTCTGCCATCACCTCACTGCGCTGGGCGGGGGTGAGAGCCTCAGCCAACCATCCCCGAGCCTGCGCCTGTTCTGCGAAAGTGTGCTCCACCATAAACCGCTGCACTGCCAAAGGGCGAAAGGCGTCAAAAATTTGAATGCGCCAGCCGGGACGCTGCTGCTGAAGCTGATCCTGGGCTTCGGCCAGGGCAGCAAGCACGCCTGCTCTGAGGGAATAGGGTGACTGGTTGCCGTAGGGTGCCCCTAGCGCCTGGTAAGGGTGGGGCTGCACCAGCGCAAAGCGATCGCGGGGAATAGGTACCAGCGGCTCGCCGCGATCGCAGATGGGAATCGCCTGGTAGGGTTTCATCGCACTTTTCCCCAGCTTGAAGAATTCGTAAATAGTTAGCCTAATTCCATCATCGGGCCATTGGTCAACCCCAAAAGCGTCGATAGTCAGAAGGCAGCAGGCCGCCGTGGCGGTCACTAGTATTGGTTGTGCTCTAGCAGTCTCTCCCATGAACATTGGCACAATCTTGTCCCTAGCTGGACGGTTAGTCAGCGTCATCTTAGGTGTAGGGGTTTGGGGGTGGTGGCTCGCCGCCCTTGCCGCCCCAAAAGCCGCCGTTCTCATGACCGGACTGCTGCTGGCCTACGGGCTGGGGGTGGGCTGGGGCAGCGTAGTGCCAGCTAGCGCGGCGGTTTCGATGGCGATCGCCCTAGTGGTCACCTTCGACATCTTTCCGCCCTTTTGGCCCGACAACAGCCACTACAAATATTGGGCCTACACCGTACTGCTGCTGTGGGCGGCCAGTGTGGCTCTGGTGTGTCTACTGGCCGCCATCGGTCAACGCCTGCGCCATACAAAATCTGCCCATCGCTGGGGCGGGCGGTTGACCCTATTGGCCAGTTTGCTGGGCATGCTGTGGGTCGGAGCCCGGCTCTACCAAGCCCAGTGGCCGGGCTGGATACCCTGGTCTTAGCGAGCTTCATCTACCCATCAGTCAGGCTTTAGGGAAACTGTAGCAACGGGTTCTAACCATTCCATGAAAGCCTACTTCCAAAATCTGCGTTGGCTGAGCACCTCTGAAAACGCTGCCGTCAGACGGCCCTTGCCCACCCCCGCCACCTACTTAACCCAAATTGATCCCGATGTGCAGGCCAGTTTAACCACCCAACAGTGGGCAGAACTCGAGCGGATAATTGACCTGGCGATTCCTAAACCAGCTCCCAAATTAGTAGATCTCAGGTTCGAGGTTGACCTGTTGATCAGCCGCTACTTTATTGTGCTGATGGTCGGCAAAGATCGCCGCCGTGCCCCTCGCAGTGCGCCAGTCTCGCGGTTCACCCAGTTTGGCAACTGGATGGCGGCGGTTATACTGCTGCTGGGGTTTAACCTGGCCATCAGCACTAGCGTGTTGATGGCGGCCTACCTGATTAAGTCGGCCCTCGGCATCGACCTGCTGCCCGGCCACTTTCGCGGGTTTGGCAACTAGACTCGGAATGATGCCGTCCCCTCTACACCCCTGATCTCTTCGCGGTGCCATCAGACCCGGCCCAATGTAGCGCCCGATATAGGGCTTCATGATCGAATTTCGATACAGTGGGCTTCAGCGTTGTTGTTTTGCCCCATGAGCCAGCCGTCAGAATTGAATTCTCCAGCCGTAGAACCGGTTCAGGAAAGTTTATCGGCTCGGTTAAAAGAACTGGCTCGACTCTTTCTAAAGCTAGGGGCGATCGGCTTTGGCGGCCCCCAGGCCCACATTGCCATGATTCACGATGAGGCAGTGGTGCGGCGCGGCTGGTTCACCGAAGAGCAGTTTCTTGAAGGGGTGGCAATCTGTGAAATGCTGCCCGGCCCGGCCTCGACCCAGACCGGCATTTACACTGGCTACCTGCGGGCAGGGCAGTTGGGGGCGCTGGTGGCGGGTCTATGCTTTATTGCCCCAGCATTTTTGATTGTGCTGGCGCTGTCATGGGCCTATTTCAAGTTTCAGGGCGTACCCCAAATTGAGGACTTGTTTTTGGGGATTTCGCCCGTAGTGATCGCGATCATTTTTGGCTTTTGCTGGAAGCTGGGCAAAAAGGCAATTAAAGACTGGCAGGGAGTGGCGATCGCCCTTACCGTCCTCATCCTCTCTTTGGTCTTCCGTATCAACATTCTGCTGCTGTTCTTGCTGGCGGGTCTTGCAGGTCTAGCAATCTATCGCCCTACCTCGCCGCCTCCCGCCGGGCCATCTTCCCGCACCAGCGCCTGGCTCGCCCCCCTGCTACCCATCACCCAGGGCATCCCCAACCTGCTGGCCAACGTCACCGCAGAACCAATTGCCGTCACCGGCTTCTGGGGACTCGATCGCATTCAAGAATACCTCGTCCCCCTCACCACCTTTTTCCTCAAGACCGGGGCCTTTATTTTCGGCGGCGGCCTGGTGATCATTCCTTTACTCGAAACCGCTGTGGTGAATGACTTTGGCTGGATGACCCGCAACGAGTTCATCGACGGCGTCGCCCTGGGCGAACTCACCCCCGGCCCGGTGGTGATCACCGCCGCCTTTGTGGGCTATAAGGTCGCCGGGGCGCTGGGTGCCTTGGTAGCCACGATCGCTATCTTCACCCCATCCTTTCTATTCATCATGTTTGCCTCGCCGTTTTTGGTGCGGCTGCGGCAAAACCCCTGGGTCAAGAGCTTTCTCAAGGGGGTGATGCCGGGGGTTTTGGGGGCGATCGCTGCCGCCGCCATCCCCCTGGCCGCTGCGGCCCTGCTGCAAGACACTGTGCCCCGCACAGTTGTTGCCGTCACCGTGGGCCTCGCGGCCCTGGTGGCCCTGGTGCGCTTTCGCTGTCCGACCTGGCAGTTAGTGCCTGTTGGTGCGATCGTGGGGCTGGTTGCAGGAGCCATAGTCTAGGCTGCGGTAAAAAAAGAATACTCGTAAGCCATACTGGGCTTGGGAGCCGAAGACACCACGCCGCAATGAGCTTTATTTTCATCAGCTACAGCCGCCAAGACCAGGCATACGTGAGCCTGCTGGCCCAGGCACTAGAGTCTTACCACCTGCCCGTATGGATTGATGACCGCATCGACTATGGCACCACCTGGCCCCGTGTGATTCAAGACCATCTGGAGCAGTGTCAGGCATTTTTGGTGGTGATGTCGCTCGCTCCGAGAAGTCGCACTGGGTACAGTGTGAACTTAGCCTGGCTCTAGAACTCAAAAAGCCGATCTTTCCGCTACTGCTAGAGGGTCGCCGTTGGCTCTCCATGGCAGCCATTCAGTCGGTAGATGTGGCTGGTGGAAAACTCCCCCCAGCTCGCTTTTTCGATACGCTACGCCCCTATTTCTCGAACTTTCCCTCAACTGCTAAATCTCTATCCCTTCAGGACATAGCAGGAGAGCCCATCTCTGCAGACCTCGCCCCCGTAGGATGGGCTCCGCCCACATTCACCTCTGCCACCCCAGCACAAAAACCTATACCCTCTCAAGCTGTTCCAGAAAATGACCTCAGCTCTGAGAAAGGAGTTGATTATCATAAACTCCATGATTTGTTAAAAGCTGGCAAATGGAAGGAAGCCGACCAAGAAACAGACCGTCGCATGCTAGAAGCTGTCGGGCGATCAGAAAATGACCGGATACGACCAGCAGAAGTCTTGAGTTTCCCTAGTGCCGATCTGCGAACGATTGATGCGTTGTGGGTCAACTGCAGTGAAGGCAAATGGGGTTTTAGCGTGCAAAGGCGCATTTATGTAGAATGCGGTGCCAAACTCGACGGAAACTACCCCGGCAATAAGATCTGGCATGAATTTTGCCGTCGTGTGGGTTGGCGAAAAAGAAATGCTTACGTGAGCTACTCCAGCCTAACCTACGATCTCAAAAATTCTCCTCCAGGAGAATTTCCAGCTATTTGTGGGTTGGCTTATGGTGAGGTTGAGGGTGGAACGGGTTGGTGGGTATGGTTTTTTCTTATCTCGCACAAAGACTTATAAACTTTAGCCTGTAGGCTCCAGCTCGATCTCAAAACATATTGCACAGCCTCCTCTTACCAATTACTATGAGCACCCAGCAAATTACCATCGATCTGCCAGAACCAGTAATGCGACAACTGATGCGAATTGCGGCTGCTACCCATCAATCGATCGAGGCGCTGGTGGCTCAGAGCGTGCTGAGTAACCTGCCACCCTCTGTCGATAATGCCCCACCAGAGTTGCAGACCGAACTGCTGACTATGCAGGGGCTGAGTGTGGAAGAGCTATATGCGATCGCCCAAGCCCAGAGCGAGCCAGCACAGCGCGATCGCCACATCGAACTCCTGCAAAAAAACGAAGCCGAGTTACTCACCCCCGAAGAACGGCAAGAACTCTCTGCTCTCAGGCAATCCGCCGATCATCTGATGCTGCGTAAAGCCTACGCCTGGTCGCTGCTTCGCTGGCGAGGCGAGAAAATTTCTGCCTTAGCTGACCTACCTGTTCCAGCATGAGCATTTCTGAGCGCTATATTTTTACCGACCAGCGTTCAAAATCTGGTCAGCCGTCAGTATCAAATCTGGAAAAGTAATCGAAACAACTGTTTGGTTGCCTTGAATCTGCTGAATTTCGTACTCTCCATTGACCAATGTACAAATTGAGAGAGTCGGTTGCTTAGGCTTGCCAATGTGTCGAGTACCCCCCAACCCTGCATAGTCGGCAATCCAATACTCTGGAATGCCTAAAACGGCATAGTCCTCAACTTTACGAGCATAGTCATTTTGCCAGTTGCCGCTCACCACTTCCGCCACAAACTTAACTGAGCTACCCAACGTCAAAATCGACTGCTCAGCCCAAAGCGGCTCTTGAGAAAGCTCGTTGCGATCGAAGATCGCAACGTCAGGGCGAAAGGCTGTCATACCGCTGTTAGACGGGCGCAATAGCCCTCGCTGAAGCACAAACCAAGGTAACCCCAGCCCATCAATCTGCACGCAGAGCTTTGCGGTAATGAAAGCAGCAACTTCCTCATGGGGGCCGGTGGGTTCCAAATCGAACACCTCGCCATCGATCAATTCGTAGCGGTTATCGCCACCATAGCGAGCTAGAAATTCGTCAAAGCTAACGGGCTTCGGCTGGATGGGTTGAGCGATCGCAACAGCCACAATTTACCTCGGTGCCATCAGTATCTCTAGCCTATCAAGTCGTCACCATGCCGTGTTCTAGGGCGAAGCGTACCAGTTCTGTGCGGCTGTTGGTGCCGGTTTTGCTAAACAGGCGGCTGACGTACTTTTCCACATTGCGCACGCTGGTTTCCAGGCGGCTGGCGATTTCTTTATTCATCAGCCCCTCGGCTACCAGGTCAAGCACGCTCTGCTCGCGGGGGGTGAGGTCAATGCGAATGTCAGAGGCCACCTTGGCGATGCCGCCCTTTTGGGTCAGCATGGCTTTGATTTCTTCGATTTGGCGAGCCATAACGGCAATATCGGGGAGGTCGCCATCGGCAATAGTTTGGGCAGCGCGGCGTCCGATCAGATTGGTGACCACCGCCACCAGTTCTTCGGGGTCGAAGGGTTTCGAGAGGTAGGCATCGCAGCCCGCGTTGTAGCCGTGAATGCGATCGCTGGTCATGCCCCGCGCCGTCAAAAACAGCACTGGTAGGCCCTTAAAGCGAATGTCGTCGCGCACCTGAGCCAAAAAGGCGTAGCCATCGACCTGGGGCATCATAATGTCGGAGATCAGCACGTCGGGGGTCTCCTGTTGCAGCAGATCCCAGCCTTCTTTGGCGTTGCTGGCGGCCCGCACTGTAAAACCGCTGTCTTCTAGGTAGGCTTGTACCGCCTCGCGCAGACCTGGCTCATCGTCTACCAGTAAGATATTCCCGGTTTGCTCAGACATAACATCGCCCCAGATGACCTATTCATGCTCACTTTAACGTGTAATTGTAAAGGCAGAATCAGTTACCTCCCAGAAGGCAGGCTAAGACAGTCCTAGATTGCGATCGACTACCATTAAAGACAGACCCCATCCAGGTCAAAGACGCATTTGGGCCTGGGCTAGCGATCGTAGGAGTGCTGATTTATGGACGGGGCATTTTCCCAGGGCATGCTGAAGAGCGAGTTGCTCCACCGCCTGGCCATTAACCTCGACACCGCCGAGGAGTTTGGCCCCATTGCCGAAATTTGGGTGAATGGGCGCACCCACCAGGTCAGGGGGATTGGCTGTAGTGCTGGCGGGCTGTTGAACCGTCAAAGCCGCAGGTTTCTGTGGTCTCAGATTGGCTCTATCGGGCGCGATGGGGTGGTGGTCAAGGCCGGGGCGCGAGTCGAGGCCATTGACGAGCATTTGCAAGACTGTCTGCCCCTGGGGGAAGTCGAGCTGTGGTCAGACCACGGCGATCGCATCGGCCAGCTCACCGACTACCGCTTTGACCCCACCACCGGCAATATTCTGGAATACCTGTTTATTCCTGAAGTCACCAGCGCCCTAGCCCCCGGCGTTTACGCCATCGACCCGATCGCGGTGATCAGCACCGGACGCCGCCGCATGATGGCCGAAGATGCCGCGCTGCGTAGTGCACCCCTAGTGCGAGAAGGATTACCCCAGCCCCCGGAGCCAGCAGCTACGCGATCGCCCTTCGATCGCATCCCCCTCGATCGCATTCCCCTCGACAAAATGCCCGACCCTCGCCGGGGATGGGATGCCGCCGTCAAGGGCACCCAAACCATGCGCGATCAGGTGAATGAACAGTTTCAGGAAGGTCGCCAAAAGCTGGGAACCGAAGCCCAAGATCGTCGCCAAAAGCTTCAGGCCGAGGCCCAAGACAAGCTTGGCGGCCTGCTGGGCAGCGTCAAAAAACGCACGCGCGGTCTGCGCAATCAGCTACGTGAGGCGGTCGGCGATGTCACTGCCGGGCTGCCCCAAGGGCCAAATCTGCGCGACGATAAGGTGCCCACCATCGATGTGGATGCCATGGAGCTGTGGCCCGAGGATGACATCCCCCCAGAGCACCCCATTCGTCGGCCCGAGCGGCGGTAGCTACAGGTCGCGCTGGTAGTCGGCGATCGCCTCCAGCAGATCGGCCTTGCCCGCAGGTGGGATTAAATCGGCCAGGGTGACGGTTTTTTGCCCACCGCCAATGGCCACCGACGTACTGGTCAAGATATCGGTTACGGTAGATTCGGTCACCTTGTCGCCAGCGACTAAGGGATACAGCTTTTCGGCCAGGGGGGTGTGCAGTTTGGCATCGCCCAAATACAGGTGCCACTTGGCCACATCGAGATACACCTTATCGCCAATGGTGGCGGCGAGGGATTCTATGGCGCGGGCGGTAGAGGCATCAGACATGGCTTTGGTTCTCCATCTAGGGCTCTGCGTTGGGGTCAGGGTCAGCGGTGGGCGAGAGGGGCGCAGGGGAGTAGTCTGCGATCGCAAAAATATACACAGCGTTGGCCAATAAAACAGGCAGCCAGGTCAGGGTGACCTTACTGACCCAGGGCACCCACTCCGGGTCCAGGGTATGAAAAAACCACAGCCCAGAGTTGACGGCGGTAAACGCCGCCACATGCACCGCAAAGTTAATTCGGTCTTCTAGCTTGCGGTAGGCGGGGTCTTCTCGGGTGGGTTTACGGGGCCAACGGGGCGGCATAGGCCAAATATCACAATTACGCTACACCCTTCATTCTAAAGGTGCAGGGGGCGAAAGGCGCGGGGCCATTCCCCACTGGCTAAGGTAGGCATATATCGCCAGCGCCGCCGCCGTCTGCACATTGAGCGACTGCACCACCCCGTACTGCGGGATCGCTACCGCTTGGTCGCAGGCCGCCGCCACCACTGGGGAAATGCCCGTCAGCTCTCGCCCCAACACCAGTACCGCACGCTCAGGAAAGCGCGTCTCAGGCAGAGGCGTAGCCTGGGGTTAAAGGTCTAGGGCAATGGGGCTGTAGCCCTGCCGCCGTCGCTCCGCCAGCCACTGGGGTAGCTGCTCCACAGCGCATTCCACCACGGGCTGCCATTGGTAGGTCGCCACCGCCACTTGGCGAAACTTGCGATTCTGAGTCAGCGCTAAACCGCTCAACACCAGAGACTCCAGGCGAAAGGCTTCGGCGGTGCGGCACAGCATGCCCAAATTCATGGGGTTTTCGACCAAAGAGGCGCACACCACCAAAGGGTGGCGGGGCAAATCTGGATATTGGTTACGAAATAGCGCCATGGATAATCCCGATGCGCGCAAACCTGAGATTAATGAAAACCCGTGCTGCCCAGGCAGCACGGGTGAGGAGCCATCATCTACCAGATGGAGACAATTTTTACGCTTTGATCAGCGCGATGTTAGAAAACACAAACTCCTGCTTATCGGTGTCGTCGTCAACACCGGTTTCGATGGTACGGCGAGAGAGAATGTAGTAGCCGCCCACTTCGGTGTATTCGTCTTCAAAATCGCTGAGACCGCCCTTTTGCTCGCCGGTTTTGGGGTCGTGGTAAACCGAATCGTAGCGGTGCGATAGGTAGCCTGACCCAGTGTCGTGGCTGCTGTAGGTGTGAATGGTTACCACGACGCCGTGGATGTGGCGGTGCACCATCGACACTTCATTATCTTTGAGCTGGTAGCGATCGCCCTCAGCCTTGCCGCCCATGAGAATTTCCACTGACCCATCGGCCAGAGTCTCGCCATAGCGGAAGGTATTGTTGCCGTGGGAGTCTTCAAACTCGCGCCGCACCCGGTGAATGGAGACCTCAAACAGCTGGCCGTGCACCATTTTCTGAGCCGCCTCATCGGCAATGCCGGTCACTTCAAGCTTGAGGTCAGCGCTGATTTTGGCCTGGCCGTTGTAGGTCTGGCCATTGTGGGTGAAGGTAACATCAGCGGTATAGCCAGGGAAATTTGCGTCCCAGGTGTAGCGGTTTTCGTAGGCGGCGCGAAAAAAGTCTCGTGCCGCGAGTTGAGTTCCAACCATTAAAAAAAGTCTCCTGGGTAGGTTTTTGCACAGTCAGCATTCTGCCGCTGTGCAGGGACTTCTCTAGCATACCGATTTTAGTCTTCGTCTAGCCCCCAGCTGGGCGTGAGGATGGCTAGCGGCAACTATCAATTACAAAGAAATGTATCGTGGTTTACCGTGCAGCCGAAGTCGCTTCCCTACAATGGGAGTCCGATTCGCTTAACTCGCGTCAGTGCTGCCGCAGTTGCGGGTTAGGTAACTGATTATTTAGCGCTAAGTTTAGCCATGGTTTTCCACAGGCCGATCTTGGGCATCAGTTTTAATTAATACGCTAAAAGGCCTGTAGAGTCAGGGCTTTTAACACCAATTATTTTCTTAAATTGCGAAAATCGTAAGTTATCCACAGTTTTTTGGCTGTCTGTGGATAACTGGTTTTGGGTAAATCAGCGGGCGATCGCACCGTTACCCTGCCGCCCTACCTGCGTACTGATCAATTGCCAAAAATAGCTCGCTGACCTGAGCCGTCGTGGTAAATGGGTTGAGCAGCACCGCCTTTAGCCAGCGCTGCCCTCGCAACCCCGGCACCGACAAAAAGGTTTGGTGCTGGCTCAACAGATACTTTTGCAGATCAACATTCCAGGCATCCCACTGGTCGGGCGGCAGTTCTGCCGGACAGCCCCGAAAGCAGACCAGGTTCATTTCGGGGTCGCTGGCCAGTTCGAGGTAGTGTCGCTGGCGCACCTGAGCCACAAAATGGTCGGTCAGCGCGTAGCTGGCCTCAATCAGTTCGGCGCAGCCCGCCTTGCCCAGATGCTGAAGGGTGAGCCAAAGCTTGAGCACATCGCCGTGGCGCGTACCCTGCACCGACAGTTCCCCCAGGTTGACCCAGTCGGCTTCGCTGTTCATGTAGGGGGCCGACACCCGAAAGTGGCTTTGTAGCAAGTCTAGATTGCGAAACAGCACTGAGGCACAGGTTTTGGTGACGTACAGCCACTTCTGCGGGTTGAAGGTGACGGAATCGGCCTGCTCAATTCCCGCCAGCCGATGACGGTGCTCGGGCGAAAAGGCGATCGCCCCGCCGTAGGCCGCATCCACATGGAACCACAGCCCGTAGGCTTGGGCGATGCGGGCGATTGCGGGCAGCGGGTCGATGTTGCCGGTGACGGTGGTGCCCGCTGTCGCCACCACCGCAAAGGGTCGCTGCCCGCGGGCGATCGCCCCCTGAATTGTCTCGGTCAGGGCCGCTGCATCCATTTGAGCCTGGGTGTTCGTGGGCACCAGCACCACTCCCTCCAGCCCCAGCCCCAGCACCATCGCCGCCTTTTGAATCGAAGTGTGAGCCATCTCCGAGGCCAAGATTACCGGCGGCGGCCCTCCGGCCAATCCCTGCCGTAAACAGTCCAGTTTTACGTTGCGAGCCACGGTGAGCGCCTGCAAGTTGGCCAGGCTGCCGCCGCTGACCAGCAGCCCCCCGGCCCGTTCCCCTAGCCCAAACATCTGGGCCAATTCGGCCAGCAGCAGCGGCTCTAGCCGCGACAGAGCGGGCGACATTTCGACACTCAGCATATTGTTGTTGAGGGCTGCCGCCACCCAGTCGCCCACAATAGAAGCCGTGCTGGGCAAGGGGTCCATGTGGCCCATATAGCCGGGGTGGGCTGGGTTCATCGACTGAGCCATGAGGTCGCCCAGGGATGACAGCAGGGGGGCGATCGCCGTCGGCTGGGCGGGAATACCGCCAAAATCAAAGTCTTTTACCGCAGGCAGCGGGACGTGATTCCCCGCCCCCGTGGAGTAGTCGAGAATCTGCTCAACCACCTGCTGCAACACCGCTGCGATCGCCGCTCGGTTGTGGCCCTGGGGGTCGATGAACGCGGTAGCAGGCAAAACCGATGGAGCCAACGTACACCTCTAGCGTGATCTATGGCTCTGATTATCTCGCCAATGCTCGCGCCTAGGCCAGAGGAACCTGAGTTTCTACAGGAGCTGTATCAGCAAAGGGGCTGACAGGTGCGCCTGGGGATCGGCGGCATCTTCTTTGGTGATGGCTACGGCCCGCACCAGATCGCGATCGCGACGGTACACGGGCGGCAGATCAATGGGCTGTGACACCTGACCCTGCTCATCTACGGTGAATACGGTAGTGAGAATTGCATTTTTTTGATCTACCGTTGCAGTGGCATTAGGATCTACCACCGTCCACAGCACGTAGACGCTGCCCGGCTCTAGAGGAGGCAAGTTCTCTACGGTGAGCGAGCCTGCCAGGGTGTCGGGGTTGATCACCACCTGCGCCTGCCCCGGCCCATCGTCCTCTGGGGAACCCAGGGCAATGGTTAAGGTTTCACCGTCCGGCTGGCTGGCGCGCTCAAGCTGTAGCGTGCGCCAGAGCAGCAGGTTACTCACGCTGAGGCCGGCAATTAAGGCCGCTGCCGCTGCCCCCCAAAAACCTCCCCAGCGGCGAGGCCGCAGCAACGGAGTAGACAGCGGCGTTGCGCTGACCGAGTCGGACTTAGACTCAGCCAACTTTGAAGCAGATTGCAGCAAAGCCGCCCTCAAATGGACGGGTGAGCTCCCTGGATCGCCGTCATAGACCATTTCCAGCGCCTGCTGAAGCTGGTCAATATCGCGCTGTAGAGCAGGATTTGTCGCCAGCAGTTCCGCCAGGGTCGTCGACTCTTCGGCGCTGAGGTCGTAGAGGACGTAGCCCGCCAGCAAATGCTGCAATTGTTCTGGTGAAATCGACCCGGTCATAAGGCTATTGACCCCAGTGCTCTTGGAGAAGTTGCCGGAGCTTCAGCAAGCCCCGGCGAGAGTGAGTTTTAACAGTGCCCAGGGGGGTGTCAAGCTGTTCGGCAATGGTGGACTGAGACAGCCCTTCGTAGTAGGCTAGGCGCAAAATTGTCTGCTGGCTTTCAGATAGCTGGGCTAAAGCAGCCTGCACCTCTTGGGTTCGCTCGGTCTGGGCTAGAGCATCAGCGGGGGTGTGGGCTGGGGAAGTCACCTGGGTCGACTTCAGCCGTTCCACCGAGGCCCGAGCCACCTGACGCGATCGCAGACGGTCAATGGCGCGCGATCGCGTCAGAATCGCCAAGAAGGTGCGAAACGAACCCCGTTGGGGGTCATAGGCTGTCGAGTGGGTCAGCTTGACAAAAATATCCTGGGTCAGATCCTCGGCTTCCTGGGCGTGGCCCAGAACTTTGAGGGCAATGCCATAGACCAAGCCACCATGGCGATCGTACAGAGTCCCTAGGGCGCTGGTTTGCCCCGCCTTGAGGGCCAACCACAGCCTCGCATCTGTGGGAGTGCCAGCGCCAGCCGAGGTCAGTTGCTCAAAATCCATATTGCCGGATGCTTAGACACTATCCCTGTCATGGCTGCTAAGCCAGGGCGCGATTGTACCGCAGTCACTTTCTATACAATGCCATGATTTGTGTCTATTGCCATCCCAGCGGGCCGTCACCGATTCCAGCTACGGCCCGACCGAGATCGAGAGCATCGCCTTAGCCTAAGCCGGCATCAGAATGCCGCGCAGTTCACCAGCTCGGTAGCGAGTGGTGTGGAAGTCGACATACAGCATGCCGTTTTGCAGCGCCTGAAGCTGCTCAGGCGTGAGGGTATAGTCACCCATGGCGCTGCCGCCTCGGCCGTTGGCATTTAGGGTGACATCCAGCGCGTACTGGAACGGCCCATTTTCGCTGGGGCTGCCCTGGTGGACATGAAACGCCGAAGTAATACTGGGGTTGGGCGGATCGAGCGGGTCGGTGGCATAGTCGCGCGGGGCACTGGTCAGCTCACGAAAGCTGCCGCGCACCACCAGGCGGTTGCCCGACAAAGCTGCTCCGACAACGCCCCGGGCATCGGTCATGGCAGCTTTGGGCACAACATTTTGGCCGCTGAGCATGGCGATGTAGGTCACGATGGGTTCATTCAAACCCTGGGCCAATAGGGGGGCCGTCGCCGCCGTCAGGTTAGCATCAATCTGTTCTCCCAGGGCAAAGGTGTCACTGGAGGCAGTAGACCAGGAAGCGGCTGAAACAGCGGCGGGGGCCTGAGCCATCACCCGACCCATGACAGGGGAGTACAGCACGGTTACAAACAGACAGGTGGCTAGGGCAATTAAGCCATTGCGCAGATTCTTTCGTTCTCTAAACATAGTGCTTGAATTTATCCAACAAACGGCTAGCGGTCTCCTGATGGAAGACTCATACCCGGTACGCAACACTCTACCAATTGGATGCAGGCATTGTAGGCTGGGTCGGTAAGCCCAGTGATGCCCAACCCAACCGCTCCGCTGGCGTTAGGCCGATCGCCCAAACATCCCCTCAAAGCGCTATAGGGTTGAAGTACCTGTTCGCCCCTGAGCTAGCAAATTTCCCATGGAACTGACCTACCAACCGTTTACCGTCCATAAGCGCGTCCCTCTCACCATCAGTCGCGGCACCACGGCTGAATCGACCAATCTTTGGCTGCGGCTCAGGGCCGAAGGCCTAGAGGGCTGGGGCGAAGCCGCGCCTTTTTCCATTGGCACCCACCGGCAAACCCTGGCGATGCTCACGGCAGACATCGCTCAGGTGCAGAGCCGTCTAACGTCCTACCATCCCTTCGATCGCCAGGCCATTGAAGCCGCGATCGCCCCCCTATCGCTTCACTCTGCCACCCGCGCCGCGCTGGATGTCGCCCTGTGGGACTGGTGTGGCAAAGCCACCGGCCAACCGATCTGGCGGCTGCTGGGGCTCGCACTAGACCACATTCAGCCCACCTCCGTCACCGTCGGGATTTCGTCCCCCGAGGCCGCCCGGCAGCGATCGCAGGATTGGCTACAGCAGACCTCGGCCCGCGCCCTTAAAATCAAGCTCGGTAGTCCCCAGGGCATCGCCGCCGATCAAGCCATGTTCCAGGCTCTGTCCGACCATATCCCCGCAACCGTCAGCCTCAGCGTCGATGCCAACGGCGGCTGGAGTCTAGACGAAGCCAAGCACATGGCGCATTGGCTCGGCGATCGCCGCGTTACCCACCTAGAGCAACCCCTGCCCGTGGATCAGGATGCCGATCTGGCCCAGCTCAAGCAGCAGTCTCCAATACCAATTTTTGTCGATGAGAGCTGCTTCAACAGTGCCGATATTCCATGCCTAACGAATTTAGTCGATGGCATTAACATTAAGCTGATGAAAGCCGGGGGGCTAACCGAGGCGCTGAGGATGATCCACACCGCGCGGGCCTGCGGTCTTCAGGTCATGTTTGGCTGCTATTCCGACAGCAGCCTAGCGAATGGGGCCATAGCCCAAATCTCCCCTCTAGCCGACTACCTCGACCTCGACAGCCACCTCAATCTGCGTGACGACCCCTTCACCGGCCTGACTCTATCTGACGGACGCCTTCTCCCCTCTGCCCACCCAGGACTTGGACTTAGCTATGTACCTCAAGCCCGATAGCCGCATTGCCCTGCTCATGCACGAAGGCACCCAGAGCACCATGGGCAAGACGGGGCTAGCCCTGTTGCGCTTTAGTCAGTCGCCCATTGTGGCGGTAATTGATTACCAGGCGGCGGGGCGATCGCTCCACGACCTCACCGGCATCGACAAGCCCATTCCGGTGGTTGCATCCTTGACTGAGGCGCTCACCTTCACCCCAGACGTGCTGGCGATCGGCATCGCTCCCTCTGGCGGCAAGCTACCCGATCCCTGGTTCCGAGAAATTGAACAGGCCGTCAAAGCGGGATTGAGCATTGTCAATGGCCTCCACACTCCCATGGCCGACCACCCTGCCCTCCAACCCTGGTTGCGGGACTACCAGTGGGTGTGGGACGTGCGCAAAGAACCTGAAGGTCTCACAGTGGGCTCCGGGCAGGCCAGTCAGCTAGCCTGCAAACGTATCTTGACCGTGGGTACCGATATGTCAGTGGGTAAAATGTCCGCCACCCTAGAGCTACACCGCGCCTGCCTTCAGCGAGGGCTACGCTCTAAGGTAATTGCTACCGGGCAAACCAACCTCATGCTGGGAGATGACGGCGTCGCTTTAGATGCCGTACGGGTTGATTACGCCTCAGGTGCCGTCGAGCAACAGGTGATGCGCTACGGCACCGACTACGACTTCATTTTTGTGGAAGGTCAGGGATCGCTCCTCAACCCGGCTTCCACGGCTACACTGCCCCTGCTGCGCGGCACCCAGCCCACCCACCTGGTGCTGGTGCATCGAGCTGGGCAAACCCATATTCACAATTTCCCCGCCGTTAAAATCCCCGACCTGCCCAGCGTAGTAGCGCTATATGAACAGGTGGCGACAGCGGCGGGGGCATTTTATCCGGCTAAGGTGGTGGCGATCGCCCTCAACACCGGCCATCTCACCGTAGAAGCCGCCGAGGCTGCCATTCAGTTAACCGAAGCCCAAACAAAACTTCCCTGCGCAGATATTTTCCGCACAGGGGCCGACAAACTATTGGTACCAATCTTGGCCTAACCGGACTACTTTTTGCGCAGACGATAAGTAATGCGCCCCTTGGTGAGGTCGTAGGGGGTAAGCTCTACCTTGACGCGATCGCCCGGCAAAATCTTGATATAGTTACGACGAATCTTCCCAGAAATGTGGGCTAGCACATTGAACCCATTATCCAAATCGACCCGAAACATCGCGTTCGGCAACGACTCAGTAATGGTGCCCTCCATTTCAATTAGGTCTTGCTTAGACAAGCTGAACTCTCCCTCAGTACACAATCAACAGGCTGAACTCTAGCATAACCGCAGCGGCTACTCTATCACCAGACGCTTTAGGTCGGCATGAACTACGTCCATAGTCTGATTCCCATCTACCGAAACCAACTGCTGGCGACTGCGATAAAAATCAATCAGCGGCTCAGTTTGCTGACGATACACCTCAAGCCGATTGAGAATTACCGACTCTTCGTCATCGTCACGGCCCCGCTGCAGCAAGCGGGCCACAATCACATCGTCTTCAACATCTAGATTGACCACAAAGTCAACAGGCTGCTCAATTTGCTCCAGCAGCTTCTGCAAAAACTCGGCCTGGGGCACATTGCGAGGAAACCCATCGAGCAGCCAGCCCTTCTGAGTGTCCTCCTGAGCCAAGCGTTCCTGAATCAAGTCCAGAATCAGGTCATCGGGCACAAGCTCCCCAGCACTCATGTACTGCTCTGCCTTTTGGCCTAGCTCACTCCCCGCCGCCACCGCCGATCGCAGAATATCCCCGGTAGAGATATGGGGGACTTCACAGTCCTTAGCCAGCAGCAAAGCCTGAGTTCCCTTGCCCGCCCCCGGCGGACCCAGAAAAATAAGTCGAGTCACTACTGCTTCACCATCCCTTCGTAACGTTGGGAGATTACGTAGGTTTGAATCTGCTTGGCGGTATCAATGGCAACACCTACCAAAATCAGCAAAGAAGTAGCTCCAAACCCCCGAAAGGTCTGCACCCGAGTCAAGCTCTCTACAGCACTAGGCACCACGGCCACCATACCGAGAAAAATAGCCCCCAAGAAGGTTAATCGGTTAAGAATCCGGCTGATGTACTCAGTGGTTGCTTTGCCGGGACGAATACCCGGGATACTAGCTCCCATCTTCTTCAGGTTTCGCGATACATCGTCAGGGTTCATCACCAAAGACGAATAGAAATAGCTAAAGAAGAGAATGAGAACTAGGTACAGCGAAACGTAGAACAGCGAGGTTGGGTTCAAATAGTTATTAACAAACTGGCTGAATCCAGGATTTGTGATGTACTGCGTCAGCGAAATCGGCAGCACCAGCACCGCAGAGGCGAAAATGATCGGCATTACCCCACCCTGGTTCAGCCGCAGGGGTAAGTAGTTGCTCTGCTCCAGATAGAGCTTGCGACCCACCTGGCGGCGGGCAGAAATAATCGGAATACGGCGAGTTCCTTCCTGTACAAAGACAATCCCTACAATCATCGCTAGGAAGGCCAGCATCAGGATGATGATGCCGCCCACCAAACCGCGATCGCCGCTCTGGGCTAGCTCAATGGTTTGTCCTAAAGAGCGCGGGAGGGTAGACACAATGTTGAGGAAAATCAGCAGAGAAGCCCCGTTGCCAATACCCCGCTCTGTAATCAGCTCACCCACCCACATCACAAACATTGAGCCCGCTGTCAGGGCAATTACCGTCTGAGCGATAAAGGCAGGGCCAGGAACCTGTGCAAACTGATACAGCAAAAAGGACGACAGCAAAGTGCTTTGCAAAATCGCCCAGCCTAAAGCTACGTAGCGAGTAATCTGGGAAATCTTGCGTCGCCCAGCTTCCCCTTCATTCTTTTGCAGATCCTCTAGCTGGGGAAGAGCCGCCGTCAGCAGCTGCATGATAATCGAGGCGTTGATGAAGGGTAAAATCCCCAGGGCAAAGATACCGAGGGCAGATAGACCACCCCCCACAAAAATATCTAAGAATCCCACAAAGCCAGCCAGACTACCCGATTGAATAGACGCAGCAAACGCCTGGCGATCAATACCCGGCACCGGGATAAAAATCCCTAGCCTGACTAACACCAGCAGCCCTAGGGTAACTAACAGACGGCTACGCAGGCCAGCGGCCTGGGCCATCTGCATAAATGTTTCCTGCGCGCTTGGATTTTTACCCCGACTTACGACCATGCAACAGTACCTCAGCCCTACGTTTAGCAATATATTGACGGCAGCACATAACCGTAGACCCTACGGTTACAATCCCCAGCCCTAGTCTAAGGGATGAGCGAGGCATCTCGCTATGCGATGACTTCCCAGGTGCCGCCAGCCTGCTCAATCTTCTCCTTAGCCGACTGAGTAAACGCTGCCGCTTTAACGGTCAGGGCCACGCCAATTTCGCCATGGCCCAGTACCTTTAGAGGGCCATCGTTAGTTGTCAATATGCCTGACTCTAACAGTGACTCAAGGGACACTTCCGTACCTGCCGCCAGGTCAGAAAGTCCTTTGACATTGATGATGGTGTATTCCTTCTGGTTGACCAGAGGAAAGTGCTTAAGCTTAGGAATGCGGCGGTAGAGGGGCATTTGACCACCCTCAAAGCCGGGCCGAGTACCGCTACCCGAACGAGACTTTTGTCCCCGCATGCCAAAGCCACAGCTCGCGCCCTGGCCAGCAGAAATACCGCGACCGACGCGGCGACGGCGGCGTTTAGAGCCTGCTTGTGGTTGTGCGTCGTTGATTCTCATAACTGAGGAAATTAAAAACAGCGATACCGAAAGGAATTAAACGTACAGACTTTCGACAGGAATATCACGCTCTTCAGCCACGTCGGCAAAGGTACGGAGGGAGGCCAGTGCATCCGCAGCAGCCCGAGCGTTGTTGAGAGGATTATTAGAACCCAGCTGCTTAGCTAGAACATTGCGTACCCCAGCCAGTTCAAGCACCGTACGTACGGCACCACCAGCAATTACTCCAGTACCCGGTGCTGCAGGGCGCATAAACACCTTAGCACCGCCACCAATCCCATTGGAGGGGTGGGGAATGGAATAGGAGCGTGTGAGAGGCACATCTACCAGATGTTTTTTGCCATCGGCTACGCCTTTTTTGACGGCGCCAATGACGTCGCCAGCTTTGCCAACTCCGACACCGACCTGGCCTTTCTCATTGCCAACAACCACAATGGCGCGGAAGCTAAGTTTTTTACCTCCCTTCACCACTTTGGTCACACGGCGAATTTGAACGACGCGTTCTTGCCAATCGGTTTTCTTTTCTTTGGTGCGCGCTTCTTTGCGACGATTTGCCATACCTTTCCCCAGCCTTGTTTACATCAAGCAAAATCAGGTGTTCTCTATCCGACAGTCATATTTGGCTTACAGGCTCAAGCCTGCTTCACGAGCCGCGTTGGCCAGAGCCGCTACTCGCCCGTGATAGAGCTTGCCGCCCCGGTCAAAAACAACTTGAGTGATACCAGCCTTTAGAGCGCGCTCAGCCACAAGCTTGCCAACTACGGCGGCAGAGTCCTGAGTAGCACCTGACTCATCTTTCAAAACATCAGGCTCAACGGTTGAGGCCGCCACAAGGGTGTGGTGGGCTGTATCGTCGATAATCTGCGCATAAATATGCTGATTTGAGCGAAATACAGCCAAACGAGGCCGTTCAGAGGTGCCAAACACACGGCGGCGAATACGGACGTGGCGGCGACGGGTTAATTCTTTGCGACTTGCTTTCATGGCTTATTTCTTCCCTGACTTACCGGCCTTACGTCGGACTTGTTCACCGGCGTAGCGCACGCCCTTGCCCTTGTAGGGCTCGGGGGGGCGACTAGCCCGAATGCTAGCGGCAATGTTGCCTACTAGTTCTTTATCAATGCCGTTGATTACGACGTTGGTGTTGTTCTCAACCACAAACTCAATACCTGCGGGAGGCTCAAACACAACGGGATGGCTATACCCCAGACTGAGGTTGAGGTTGCGGCCCTGCAGCTGTGCCCGGTAGCCAATACCCTGTATTTCTAAGCGCTTTTGATAGCCGTTAGAAACGCCCTCAACCATGTTAGCGACTAGGGTACGGCAAAGACCGTGACGCTCACGAGCGAGGCGTGAATCGTCTTTACGGTTGACTAGAACAGTTTCTCCGTCCTGAAGTACCACTACCCCGCTGGGCAAGGTACGAGACAGCTCGCCCTTGGGCCCTTTGACCTGAATATCCTGACCGTCAATCGTGATTGACACTTTAGCCGGGACTGGAATTGGCCGTTTGCCAATACGTGACATGATGCAAAACTCCTAAATCCTTAGCACTCGATAACGCCCTTGATGCCTAGCGGTGGACCAGCGCCATCGCTACTTCGCCGATCTACCACACATAGCAAAGCACTTCGCCACCAATACCCTGACGACGGGCATCGCGGTCGGTCATGATACCGCTAGAGGTGGAGACAATGGCAATGCCGATGCCACCTAGCACCCGAGGCAACTCTTTCCGGTTAGAATACACGCGCAAACCGGGCTTGCTAACGCGAGTAAGGTTGCGAATGATGGGCTGACGAGTCTTGCCCTTGTATTTGAGGGCGACCACTAGCTGAGGACGCTCTTCCACAGTGGTCTCAGAATAGTCAGTGATGAAACCTTCTTCCTTGAGCACCTTTGCAATACTCCGGGTCATCCGGGTAGAAGGAATACCCACAGTTTGGTGCCGCGCCAGGTTCGCATTTCTGATGCGAGTCAACATATCCGCAATTGTGTCGTTAGCAGCCATAGTTCTAGTACGCGTATAAACCTGTGTTAGTTGTCACGGAACGGCATACCCAATTCCTTGAGTAGCGCTCGGCCTTCTTCATCGGTGCTGGCGGTAGTCACAATGGTGATGTCCATACCGCGGACTTGATCGATGGTGTCGTAGTCAATTTCAGGAAAAATTAATTGCTCCCGCAGACCCAAGGTGTAGTTGCCACGGCCATCAAAGCTCTTAGGGCTGATGCCGCGAAAGTCGCGGATGCGAGGTAGGGTCAGGTTAATAAGGCGATTTAGAAAGGCGTACATGCGGTCAGAGCGCAAGGTAACCATTATCCCTACGGGCATGCCTTGGCGAATTTTAAAGCCTGCGATCGCCTTCTTAGCACGGGTTACCACCGGACGCTGACCGGTGATTAAAGCCAGTTCGCTCAGAGAAGACTCCAGCGCTTTGGCATTCTGAGACGCTTCACCCAAGCCTCGGTTGACGGTTACCTTAACAACCTTAGGGACTTGGTGAATGTTGTCGTACTTAAACTGTTCCATCAGCTTAGGTACAACGGTGTCTTTGTATATGGTCTTTAACTGGTCGGTCATGGGTCGTTTCTATCACTTTCCTGGGCTTGGTCAGGACTAGAGGATGATCGTAAGACTAAAAGCCTTAGTCAATGATTTCACCGGTCTTTTTCAGCATCCGAACCTTACGCCCGTCATCGGTAAAGGTGTAGGCAACTCGGCTGGCCACTTTTTCCTTTTCGGAGTAAAGCATGACATTAGAGCTGTGGACGGGGGCTTCTTGGGTCACAATCTGGCCCGACTCCCCTTCTTGTTGGGGCTTAACGTGCTTAGTGCGAATGTTCACGCCTTGCACTACCACCTGGCTGGTCTTGGGGATAACGGTCAGCACTTCACCCACCTTGCCGCGATCGCGTCCAGCAATCACCTGTACGGTATCGCCTTTACGCACATGCACCTTGTGGCGCACGGGCTGTTTCGATGTTGTTGCCATTAGAGAACCTCCGGTGCCAGCGACACAATCTTGGTAAAGTTTTTGTCGCGCAGCTCACGGGCTACCGGCCCAAACACGCGAGTACCTTTAGGGTTGCCGTCTTGGTTAATAATGACAGCGGCATTGTCGTCAAAGCGAATGCTCATGCCGCTACTGCGGCGCAAACCCTTTCTAGTGCGCACAACGACAGCCCTTACCACATCCGACTTCTTCACACCCATGTTGGGCAGCGCATCTTTGACAACGGCAATGATGACATCGCCAACTCCGGCGTAGCGGCGATTACCACCCAGGACACGGATGCACATTAGCTTCCGAGCACCGCTGTTATCTGCCACATTTAAATACGATTCTTGCTGAATCACAATTTCCCCCTATGCGTCCGCTGCGCGATTAACAATGTCAGCCACCACCCAGCGCTTAGTTCTGCTCAAGGGACGAGTCTCAAGAATACGTACCTGGTCTCCCTCCTGGCAGGTGTTCTCCTCATCGTGAGCCTTGTAGCGCTTTGTTCGCACTACGATCTTTCCGTACTTGGGATGGGAGGTGCGACTCTCCACGGCAACCACGACGGTTTTATCCATCTTGTTGCTAACGACCATTCCCACTCGTTCTTTAACCGCCATCTAGTTCACCTATTCCCTACGCTGATACCGATTCTGTTGCGGCCGCTGCCACGGCAGTGTCTTGAGCCTCTGCCTCCGCCGCAAGGGCAATTAGCTGGCGCTCCCGCTGAACCGTCATAAGCTGAGACAGACGATGACGGAGATGCTTAAACTGATGCACCTGCTTATCGAGTTGGCGAGTGGCCTTTTGAAACCGCAGTTGAAACAGCTCGCGCTTGGTTTCAGCGATCGCAGTTAGCAGCTCTTCATCGCCCAGGCTGCGCGCCTCTGTAATCTTGGTTAGTGCCATTGACCTATGCCTCCTTGCTTTCGCGCGCAATGAACTTGGTCTTAAACGGCAGCTTGAAGGCAGCTAGCCGCATTGCTTCCCGAGCGGTTGCTTCAGGTACCCCAGCAATCTCAAAAACGATACGGCCGGGTTTAACCACAGCCACCCAAAACTCAGGGTTGCCTTTACCAGAACCCATGCGGGTTTCTGCCGGGCGCATGGTCACAGGCTTGTCAGGAAAAACCCGAATCCAGATCTTCCCGCCCCGTCGTACATAGCGGGTCATGGCGCGACGAGCAGCCTCAATCTGACGAGCAGTGAGCCAACAGGGCTCAGTTGCTTGAAGGGCAAAATCGCCAAAGTTGATATCGCTACCCCGCTGAGCCATTCCGCGCATACGCCCGCGGTGCTGCTTGCGAAATTTAGTTCGTTTTGGACTAAGCATGGATCGGCACTCTTGAAGTCACAGGTCAAAATCAATCGAGGAAACGCGGGGACAGTCTAATCGTCATTAGAGCGGTCTTCAAACTGCTGGCGACGGCGAGGCTGACGGCGACGGGGTTGGGCGTTGGGGGCCGCAGCCGGAGTGTCCTCTTGGCCTGGAATAATCTCGCCCTTAAAGATCCAAACCTTGACACCCAAAATCCCGTAGGTGGTTTGAGCAGTGGTATAGGCATAGTCAACATCAGCCCGCAGAGTGTGAAGAGGCACCCGACCTTCCCGAGTCCACTCAGTACGGGCAATTTCTGCACCGTTCAGACGACCGCTCACCTGAATTTTGATTCCCTCCACACCAGCACGCTGGGCTCGCTGAATGGCCTGGCGCACTACCCGGCGAAAGGAGACCCGACGCTCGAGTTGCTGAATAATGTATTCGGCCACCAAGGCTGCATCAGCATCCACCCGGCTCACTTCCACCACATTGACGCGGATCTGACGGTTTGAGTCTTTGAGCAGCTTCTGGACGCCCGCTCGCAAAGACTCAATACCCGCGCCACCGCGCCCTACCACTACTCCAGGGCGAGCCGTGCGCAACTCAAGATCAATCTGATCCGCTTTCCGTTCAATGCGAATATCGGCAATACCAGCATTGTTCAAAGTTTTCTGAACATACTCGCGAATTCGATAGTCTTCCTGAAGCAAATCAGGGTAGCGAGTGCCCTCTGCAAACCAGCGAGAACGGTGCTCTTGAACGATGCCAAGGCGAAACCCGGTTGGATGAATCTTGTGTCCCACGAACTAATCCTCTGGAAATTGGTGTTTGAGCAACTGGTGTTTGAACAATGGAATCAACAGTGCAAGCTACTCGGCTGCAGGAGCCACAGCAATGGTGATGTGGCAAGTCGGCTTACGAATTTGGTAAGCTCGGCCTTGGGCCCGAGGCCGGAAACGCTTCAGAGCGGGCCCCGCATCGGCAAAGGCTTCACTCACCACCAGACCCGCCGGGTCAAGACCATTGTTGTGTTCAGCATTAGCTACGGCTGAACGCAAAACTTTAATGATGGGTTCGCACGCTTTATAGGGCATAAACTCTAGGATGATCAGCGCATCCCGATAGCTCTTGCCGCGTATTTGGTCTAGCACCCGACGCACCTTACGGGGCGACATGCGCACATAGCGGGCTACCGCCTTAACCTGCTCTGAGGTATCCACAGCCATTTCTCCAGTTCCTCTACCTAATACCTAACGACGAGCTTTTTTATCGGATTTAGCGTGGCCGCGAAAGGTTCGCGTGGGAGCAAATTCACCCAATTTGTGGCCCACCATCTGCTCAGTAACGTAGACCGGCACATGCTGGCGGCCGTTGTGCACCGCAATGGTGTGACCAATCATCTGGGGCAAAATCGTCGATGCCCGTGACCAGGTTTTAATCACCTGCTTATCACCCTTGATGTTCAAGGCTTCAATTTTAGAGAGAAGATGATCGGCCACAAACGGCCCTTTCTTTAACGAGCGAGACATGGTGCTTCAGCCCCCATAAACATCACAACAGCCACAATCCAGAACCACCAACCAATTGCCGACTAAGCGTTACGACCGCCACGGCCCCGCTTAGATACGCGACGGCGACGGCGTACCACGTATTTGTCACTGTCCTTATTCTTCTTGCGCGTCTTGTAGCCTAAAGCCGGCTTACCCCAAGGAGTTACAGGGCCAGAGCGACCGATGGGAGCCCGACCTTCACCACCACCGTGGGGGTGGTCAACCGGGTTCATCACACTGCCGCGTACTTCAGGACGACGACCCAGCCAGCGCTTACGGCCAGCCTTGCCAAGACTGACGTTACGGATATCAGCATTGCCGACCTGACCGATGGTGGCATAGCACTCACGACGCACCAAGCGCACTTCGGTTGAAGGCAGCTTGAGAGTGACATAGTCACCTTCCTTGGCCACAACCTGGGCACCAGTACCAGCGGAGCGAACCATCTGTCCGCCTTTCCCGGCCTGCATTTCCACGTTGTGAACCGTGGTGCCCAGGGGGATTTTGTACAGAGGCAGGGCATTGCCCACTTCCAAAGGCGCATCAGGGCCAGCAACAACCGTTGCCCCTACCGATAGCCCAGCGGGACAGAGGATATAGCGCTTCTCACCGTCTTCGTAATGAAGCAGGCAAATACGCGCATTACGGTTGGGGTCGTACTCAATGGAAGCGACCTTAGCCAGCACGCCGAGCTTATTGCGGTGGAAATCGATGACGCGATATAGGCGCTTGTGACCGCCGCCTCGGTGGCGACAGGTAATTACCCCTCGATTGTTACGCCCTTTGGGACGATGGGTGGAGTGCGTCAGAGACTTCTCTGGCTCGCTACGGGTAATCTCGGCAAACTCAGAAACGGTTCGCTCACGAGTACCAGGGGTATAAGGTCGATAGGAACGGATGCCCATGGGAGTACTTGCTGGCTACACGGCTAAAGGTCGGAACAGTGAAACCCTGGATTCTAGAGATCAGGGAAGAGGGGGATTGAGCTTCCGGGGGCCAAGGTGACCACAGAACGCTTGTAGTGGGCACGATGCCCGGCAAAACGACCCATCCGTCGCTTTTTCTTGGGAGGATTGTAGGTGTTGACCGAGACAACTCTCACATCAAACAATTCTTCGATCGCTGCCTTGATTTGCAGCTTGTTAGCCCGAGGGTCAACCTCAAAGACGTACTGATTGTTCTCTAACAAAAGAGTGGCCTTTTCGGTAATCAGGGGCCGACGGATGAGATCAGCCAAAGACGGGGTATTGGCGGCGTTAATCACTGTAAACCTCCTGGATAGCCTCTAAGGCCGGGGATGTAATGACAAGATAGTCAGCATTGAGCAGGTCGTGAACATTGAGATTGACAGCGGTAATTAGCTTGACGTTCTCAAGGTTACGAGCTGAGAGGTAGACCAACTCTTGCCGCTCGGCAATGACCAGCAGAATTTTGGCGTTGGGGTCAATACCCCAGCGAGCGATCGCATCGAGCAGCTCCCGAGTTTTGGGCCGAGAGAACTTGTCCTCAAACCCTTCAACCACTACTAAGTCATCCACACGACCTTGGAGCGCGGTGCGCAAAGCTAACCGCCGCTCTTTGCGGTTCATTTTGACGCTGTAGTCACGGGGCTTAGGGCCAAAGATAACGCCGCCGCCACGCCACAGGGGAGAGCGATTAGAACCAGCTCGAGCTCTACCAGTCCCCTTTTGACGCCAGGGTTTGCGGCCACCGCCTCTGACCTCCGCACGGGTCTTAGTAGAAACCGTACCCTGACGGGCATTGTTCATCTGGCGCACTAGGGCACGGTGAACAATGTGGGAGGCAGACTCTTCTTTGGCAACCTGAAGATCTAGGGATGCCGTGCCCGCCTCTTGGCCCTCCCAGTTTTTTACGACGCACTCAACCATTGTCTGAACCTATCTCTGTAAAAAGCTTTGGATGCCCGAAAGTCAAAGGCTTAAATCGCTTGCTGCAACCCTAAAGTCTATGCCTGAACCCACTTGGCTGGAGCGATGCTCAACAATCCACCGGGCTTGCCGGGGATAGCACCTTTGATCAATAGGAGGTTGCGATCGCCATCAACCCGAATCACCTCCAACTTGCGAATAGTCACCCGGGCGTTGCCCATTTGACCGGCCATCCGCTTACCAGGGTAAACTCGTCCGGGCGTCGTACCCGCACCGGTAGAACCCGGAGCGCGGTGGTTCTTAGAACCGTGGGCCATGGGGCCACGACGGAAGTTGTGACGTTTTTGATAACCAGCGAAGCCGCGCCCCATGCTCTTGCCAGTGACATCCACCAGCTGACCTTGGGTAAAGGTATCAGCCGTCACGGCCTGCCCCAGCTCAAACCCATCGGCGGCATCAACCCGATACTCTTTTAGATGGCGGAGGGGAGCACTGCTAGAGCGGGCCAGGTGGCCAATCTCAGGCTTGTTCAGCGCTTTCTCAGTCACTTCATCAAACCCCAGCTGGATAGCCGCATAGCCATCGGTATCCGAGGTTTTAATCTGAGTAACAACACAGGGACCGGCCTGCACCACCGTGACGGGGATAGCATTGCCTGCCTCATCGAATACTTGGGTCATGCCCAGCTTTTTGCCGAGAATACCGACTGCCACAGTCCTGTCTCCCTACTAACACACTACGAAATGCGCAGGACTCTCTAAATGGAGAGCTTTGCGCATCTACAACGACATCAACTTTTGAACACCCCAGACCAGAAGGCTCACCGGGGGTAAGCGCTGCCGGCCTAAACCGGTCACGATTCAAAAGAAAGTTAACTTGCTCCAATGGAAACTGACTCTTCGGCCAGAACCACAAACACCTTGGTGTCAGGGCATTAGAGCAGTCAAATGCCAGGACTTGGGTAACCCTCCGGACTACTCAGTATCCTTCTTTGTCGGCGATTTACTATGGTACACCCCTTGTCGGCACTTGTCCACACCTATTTTCAGGAAAGTTCTAAGGTTTGCTTTGACGCGGCATGGCCGAGAACATTGCAGGACAAACGTGCCTGCCAGTAGGTTTTACTCTCAACTTGAACACAGTACAATATCACCTGATAGCCAAAGGCTGAGGTAATTATGGCGCTGCTGACAACGGGCAAACCTTTTATTAAGGCTCTAGAGAGTAACGGGGCGATCGCCGTACGCATGCCCCTAGAGGGAGGGTTTGAGGGTCGCTACGAGCGGCGGCTGAAGGCTACTGGTTACGAAACCATGAACCTCACCGCCCGTGGGTTGGGGGATGTATCGTCTTATCTCACCGCTATCCACGGCGTGCGCCCGGCCCATTTGGGCAAAAAAAGCCTGGGCAGCGGGGCAGCGGTGGGCTACACCTACTTTATTCCCCCCATGCTCACCTACCGCCTCGATACGATGTCAACCAAGGCCAAGGGTATGGTGCTGTGGCTAATTGAAGGGCATATTCTGTCGCGCCAGGAGCTGGCTTATTTGGTCAGCCTGCCCACTATTGAACCGCGGGTCAAGGTGGTGGTGGAGATGGGTGGCGATCGCGTCTTTAGCTGGGAGCCCTTGGCCAACCTGATTTAGGCCGGGCGACAAGCCTAAAAGGCTAGCTGGCAAAAAGCTGGGTTTATCCCGCTGGAAGTTCCCCATGGATATTGAAATCGCCCCTGGATCTGCATCTGGGAGCCAACGCCGAGATCTCTCACTGCCGTTTCCCCATCGATCGCTACAGATGGGGCAGTGGGTGAAGCTGATTTGCGGTGCCAGCTACCAAGACATGCCGACGATACGGCGGCTGGTGATGATCTACGCCCTAGCGGGGGTGGATTGCCTGGATGTGGCCCTCGACGGGGCGGTGGTCGCCGCCGCTCGCCAGGGGTTAGAAGATGCAAATCGACTGGCTGGGTACTTGGGTGATCGCAGCCACCTGATTCCCGGCCTGCCCTGGCTGATGGTCAGCCTCAATGACAGCGAAGACCCCCACTTTCGCAAGGCCCACTTTGATGCAGCCCGCTGCCCAGCGGAGTGCGATCGCCCCTGCGAACCCATCTGCCCCACTGCCGCCATTCAGTTTCAGGCTCCTGCCCAGGGGAACGTTGCCTCAGATCTCTGCTACGGCTGCGGTCGCTGCATTGCCGTCTGCCCCATTGGCAATATCGAAGCCCAATCCTATCTGGCTAGCCCCGAAGCCTTCTCAAGTGAGCAGCTTTCCCACATTGACGCGGTAGAAATTCACACCCAAACCGGGCATCAGGCTCAGTTCGCGCAGCTCTGGCAACGGCTTCAGCCCTGGCGACCTCACCTCAAGCTGGTTTCCATTAGTTGCCCCGATCACGATCAGGTGGTGCCTTACCTATGGGATCTTTATCACCTCATGGCCCCGTTGGAAGTGCCGCTGATTTGGCAAACCGATGGTCGCCCCATGAGTGGTGATCTGGGTAAAGGCACCACCCATGCCACCATTCATCTGACCCAAAAGATTCTTGAGGCTGGGCCACCGGGCTACGTGCAACCCGCTGGCGGTACCAATGGCTACACTGTAGATAAGCTGCTCAATCTCGGTTTGACCAATCCAGCATTGCCTGTTTTTCAACCCAATGCGCATCAGAGTGAGGCGCTGTCTTCTCCCCAGGGTGCCAGGGTTGCCAACCTCGATTTAGCGTTAGCCCCCCAAACTATTGCCGGTATTGCCTACGGTAGCTACGCGCGATCGCAGGTGTTACCACTACTCGACGCCCTTGACCAAGAGCTTCAACCCTGGCTAGGGAATGACGCCCTTGACCAGCCTTTAAACGGTCAAAGCGTCTCATTACAAACCGGTGATAGACGATCCAAACTTCCCATTGCCCCCTGGCAACGGCTAGATGGCAGTGCCCTAGGCCAAGGCCTGGCGCTGGCTCGACAACTGGTGGGGTCGCTCAAATCCCATAGACATTTTTTACCAACACGTTATGGTTAGCTATAGCGACGACCGCTCGATGCGTGACGGATCGAGCAGCAACGCCCCTGCCGACGACATTTTTGCCCCCAATAACTTCGCCGTGGACTTTTTACCCACTGAATCTGAAGGGACAGCCCAACATCAGTCTGCCCCTGCCCAAGACCAACCTCAAGACCAACCGATTGATGACCTCGATCAAATTCTCAGCATTTTGCCCCCCTCTATTCGCGCCCAGCTGCTGCAACACCCCCAGCGCCAGAGCCTGATTGAGGTCGTTTTAGACCTGGGTCGCCTGCCCGAGGCCAGATTCTTCGGCAGCGTCGAGTACCTGTCTGAAGAGCCCGTCACCCACGCCGATCTAGACCACTGCATCAAGCGGGTGGGCATCTTTGGCGGGGATAACCGCGCTGGTATCGAGAAAACCCTGCACCGCATCAGCGCCATCCGCAACCGCTCGGGGGAAGTGATTGGCCTCACTTGCCGCGTGGGTCGAGCCATATTTGGCACTATCGGCATGATTCGCGACCTGGTGGAAACAGGCCGGTCGATTCTGATGCTGGGTCGTCCTGGGGTGGGTAAAACCACCGCCCTGCGAGAAATTGCCCGCGTGCTGGCCGACGATCTACAAAAGCGGGTCGTGATTATCGATACGTCTAACGAAATCGCTGGCGATGGCGACATTCCTCACCCCGCCATTGGTCGAGCCCGGCGCATGCAGGTAGCCCGCCCCGAAGAACAGCACCGGGTAATGATCGAGGCGGTGGAAAACCACATGCCCGAAGTCATTGTGATCGATGAGATTGGCACCGAGCTAGAGGCTTTGGCCGCCCGCACCATCGCTGAGCGTGGGGTGCAGCTGGTGGGTACCGCCCACGGCAACCAGCTCGAAAACCTGATTAAAAATCCCACCCTTTCAGACTTAATTGGCGGCATTCAATCCGTCACCCTGGGAGATGAAGAAGCTCGCCGCCGAGGCAGCCAAAAGAGCGTGCTGGAGCGCAAGGCTCCCCCCACGTTCGACATCGCGGTAGAAATGCTGGAGCGGCAGCGCTGGGCCATCCATGAGGATGTTACCGTCACCATTGACAATCTGCTGCGGGGGCGGCAGCCAGGGCTGCAGATTCGCACCGTGGATGAGAACCAGAAGGTGATTGTGACTCATGAGCTACCCGGCTCTGGGCGAGAGGTATCGAAGCCGTCGCGCACCGGCATGGGCTGGCGAGCCGCAGGACAGATGGTGCCGCCAGCTAGCTCGGCGATCGCCCAGCGCACCCTAGGCAACGGCAGCAACATTCGGCCTCTGGGCCAGGTCTATAGCTCACAGCCCACCACCGACCCCATGTTTGCCCACCTGCTGGAGGTGACCCCCGATGACGCCATCGTTGGCCCTAACGGGGAAGATGCCATGCGCCTCTACCCCTACGGCCTCAGTCGTCACCAGATCGAGCGGGTGATTCAAACCCTGCACATGCCTGTGGTAATTACGAAAGATTTAGATAACGCCGATGCGGTGCTGGCGCTGCGATCGCACGCCAAAGCCCAAGCTAAGCTCAAGCATATGGCCCAGGGACGCCACATTCCCGTCCACCTGGTCAAGTCCAATAGTATTCCTCAGATCACCCGCGCCCTGCAGCGGCTGCTGGATATGGACGACGACCCTGCCGCCATCGATCTAGGGCTGTTCAGCCACAGCGGTGGCGACGATGAACTCGAGGCTCTAGAAGAAGCCCGTCTAGCCGTAGAGCAGATTGTGATTCCCAAAGGCCAGCCGGTAGAGCTGCTGCCGCGCTCGGCCCACATTCGCAAAATGCAGCACGAGCTAGCCGAGCACTACCGGCTCAAATCCCTCAGCTGTGGCGAAGAACCAAACCGACGGCTGCGAATTTATCCAGCCTGAGGCAGAGAGGCCTGATCCAGGTAGAGAATACTATGATCACCGTGCGCTATAGAATAAAAACACCGAAATGACACCAGCGCGGTTTTAGCGCAGGACTGAGTGCCTGTCGTTCGACTTGATCTCTTTCAAAGAATCCTATGAAATCTCTAATTGCCCGTCTTTTTGCCCTGGTACTGGTAGCCTTCATTGGCCTGACAGGTTGCAGTACAGGCACCAGCGGCATGCTCACTGGCGACTATCGCCAAGACACGCTGATGCTAGTAGATAGCCTCAGAACCTCTATCAACCTAGCCGACGATGACCCGGCTAAGGCTGAAGCCCAGGCTGAGGCCAAAGCCGTGATCAGCGACTTTGCCTCCCGCTACCGTCGAGATACCGCAGTGGCTAACCTGAGTTCGTTTACGACCATGCGGACGGCATTGAATGCGATCGCAGGCCACTACAGCAGCTACCCCAACCGTCCCCTGCCCGAAAAACTCAAGACCCGAGTCGAGCAAGAACTCAAGCAGGTAGAATCCGCCCTCAAACGCGGAGCGTAGCGCCAGAGCAGGCCTGTTCTTCTAGGACAATTTTGCAAAAAAGACCGTCCCAGAGACGGCTTTTTTGTTCATAGCTAAACTTAAAGATCAAATTTAATTTGACGGGCTGGCGTCAGTTTGCTAGCATAGCAATTCTGTAGTGAAGTGCGAGTTGGACATGAAAGTCCGTGCGTCTGTGCGCAAGATGTGTGATAAGTGTCGTGTGATCCGCCGCCGTGGCCGGGTCATGGTGATATGTTCAAACCCCAAGCATAAGCAACGTCAGGGGTAACGATTGAATTGGCAGGGTGTTCACAGCGTTGTGAATGTCGTTTTAATGTGCCAAATAATGCTGAGTATACGATCAAGAACAACTGACTAAACTCTCTGTTCTAGTTTTTGTATAAGGCTTTTGATGGTTTGGGCAGCAGCCCAGCTGAGTAGACTAGGTAGCCGCAATTGGGCTGCAGAGTTAAAACCACACACTGGGGGAGATAGTTAAAGGTGGCACGGATAGCAGGCGTGGATTTGCCACGCGACAAACGAGTTGAAATTGGCTTGACCTACATCTACGGAATTGGTCTTACCCGTTCTAAGGAAATCCTGGCTAAAACCGGGGTCAATCCTGACATACGCGTCAAAGACCTGACCGATTCTGACGTGGCAAAGCTGCGTGATTCCGTCGAAAGCGATTATCAGGTAGAGGGTGACCTGCGGCGGCTTGAGAGCATGAACATCAAGCGATTGATGGACATCGGCTCCTACCGTGGGCGCCGCCACCGAGCTGGGCTACCAGTCCGGGGACAGCGCACCCGCACAAATTCTCGTACCCGTCGGGGTGGTACCCGTCGCACGGTTGCTGGCAAGAAGAAGGCCCCTCGCAAGTAGAGCTGTTTCGCTTCTTGAGCCTCCGGCTAGCCCTGGGGATTTAAAAGGCAGAAAGCTCGCTAGACTTTGTAGCGAGTTTTTCTGACTGTTTGCCGGTGTTTCCTAGCGCTAGCCGCTCACCGAATAACTGTATTTAATCAAGTTTTCTCGAATTGAATTTAGTGACAACGCCATGGCCAAACCGACTCGAAAGACTGGACCTCGCAAGAGTAAGAAGAACGTACCAAGTGGCGTAGCCCACATTCGTTCGACCTTCAATAACACCATTGTGACCATTACCGACCAGTCGGGGGAAGCGATTTCCTGGGCATCGGCAGGGTCCAGCGGATTCAAGGGAGCTAAAAAAGGGACGCCCTTTGCTGCTCAAACGGCCGCCGATGGTGCTGCTCGTCGAGCGATGGATCAGGGAATGCGTCAGATTGAGGTGATGGTAAGTGGCCCTGGCGCTGGTCGGGAAACTGCCATTCGTGCTCTGCAGGGAGCGGGTCTAGAAATTACCTTGATCAGAGACGTGACTCCTATTCCCCACAACGGTTGTCGGCCACCCAAGCGTCGTCGGGTTTAGGCATTTACTACTAGTGTCGTCGGCTCAGTGGTTGGGCAGGGTATCGCGAGGTTTAAGGGAGATAGGATTTTGGCACAGTTTCATGTTGATTGCGTAGAGTCTGTCGTTGAAAACGACCAAAGCCAGTACGGTCGATTTGTCATCGAGCCTTTAGAGCGCAGCCAGGGCACCACCGTGGGCAATTCCCTTCGGCGAGTGCTTCTATCTAACCTGGAGGGCATTGCGATTACGGCGGTTAGAATTGCTGGGGCTACCCACGAATTCTCAACCATTGTTGGGGTGAGAGAAGATGTTCTCGATATTCTCCTCAACATGAAGGAAATTGTGCTGCGAAGCTACACCAGCCAGCCCCAAATTGGTCGCCTCCTGGTTCAGGGGCCGGCTCGGGTGACGGCGGGTCACTTCGAACTACCGTCTGAAGTAGAAGTCGTCAACCCTGAGCAGTACGTGGCTACGGTGGCCGACGGTCACACTCTCGAGATGGAGTTCAGAGTTGAGCGGGGTCAGGGCTATCGGGCTGTGGTTCGCAGCAAAGACGACGCCACTGCGCTTGATTTCATTCAAATTGACTCGGTATTTATGCCGGTCAAAAAGGTCAACTACACCGTTGAAGAGGTTGTGGTTTCTGGCTCTATACAGCGCGACCAGCTGATTATGGACATCTGGACGAACGGCAGCATCACCCCACAGCAGGCCATGAGTCAGGCCGCCGATATTTTGGTGAGCCTGTTTATGCCCCTGAAGGATGTCACCCTAGAGCCCAAGTTTGACGAAGAGGTCAAGGAAGAGGATCCGAACAATCAAATTCCTATTGAGGAACTGAGACTTTCGGTGCGGGCTTACAACTGTTTGAAGCGAGCTCAGATCAACTCCGTAGCCGATCTGCTGGACTTTAGCCAGGAAGATCTGCTGGAGATCAAGAACTTCGGTCAGAAGTCTGCTGAAGAGGTGATCGAGGCTCTTCAGGAGCGTTTGGGCATTACCTTACCCCTTGAGAAAGCCTCTAAGACAGCCTAGCTAGCCTGAGGGCAGAAATCGGTAAATGCGTAGACGCTCTACCTGTTTCTTTGATGCATTCGTTCTTTCATTTTGTTGTTCATCTGAGTTCAGTATCATGCGTCACCAGTGTCGCGTTCATCAACTTGGGAAGCCCGCAGATCAGCGCAAAGCTCTGCTGCGTTCCCTGACTACAGAGCTTATTCGCCACGGTCGGATTACTACGACTAAAACTCGGGCTAAGGCTGTGCGTGAAGAAGCCGACCGTATGATTACCCTTGCCAAAGATGGGTCTTTGCCTGCCCGTCGCCAGGCCATGGGCTACATCTACGACAAGCAGCTTGTCCACGCTCTGTTTAGTCAGGCTGCTGAGCGCTACGGTAGCCGCAACGGTGGCTATACCCGGATTGTCAAGACGGTCCGTCGCCGGGGTGACAACTCCGAGATGGCGATTATCGAGTTGACCTAGTTTTTCTATCCCGTTGTACCCGTTGTTAGTGATCTGCTCGTATTCCATGGAGAAGCCGTCGCCCATACAGCGCAGCATAAAAAGTCAGCCAGCAGAGTTTGCTGAGTCAATTCAGCGGGTTGCTTTAGCTGTGCAGTATGTAGGTACCCGTCTCCACGGTTGGCAGTGGCAGCCCAACGCCAGGACGGTGCAGGGAGAGATTGAAACGGCGGTGCGATCGGTGTTGGGCTATGATGTACGCCTCAGCGGCGCCGGGCGCACTGACACTGGTGTGCACGCAGCGGCTCAGGTGGCTCACTTTGACGCCCCTGATTTTATCCCGGCGCACCGCTGGGCTGACGTGCTCAATGCTCGACTGCCGGAGGATGTTTTGATTCGGGCCTCGGCGGCGGTAGCTGATACCTGGCATGCCCAGTTTTCGGCCTGCTGGCGGCGCTATCGCTACACTCTTTATACTGGACAGCGGCCCAACCTGTTCGTACGTCCCTTTGTGTGGCACTACTACCGTCAATATCTAGATCAGGGCAAGATTCAGACTGCGCTTGATGCCATGGTAGGCCACCATGATATGACGGCCTTTCACCGAGCGCGATCGGGCAAGAGCCATTCTTGGGTAGATTTACAGATTGCCGAATGCCGACGACAGGATACGTTCCTGACCGTTGAGCTTCAAGCAAAGGGGTTTTTGTACGGCATGGTGAGGCTCATTATGGGGCTAGTGGTAAAGGTCGGTAGTGGTGAACTCACCCCATCAGAGTTTGGTGAGCTGTGGCAGCAGCGTCAGCGTCATAGAGTCAAGTACTCAGCCCCGGCCCAAGGGCTATGCCTACTGCGGGTCGGCTACGACGATCCTCCCTTTCCTCAAGAAGTTTGGTTTGACACCCAGCCGCAGTTTTTTTGGGGTTCGGCTGTGGCCTGAGGGTTATTCAGTTTTGTTTAGATCGTTTGTTTCATTCGTGTGGTTCATTCAAGAAAGGCAGCTCAAGCGCTATGACTACTAAGACTTATGTTCCTCCTGTCGATTCTATCCAGCGGCAGTGGCACGTGATCGATGCCGAGGGTCAGCGCCTGGGACGGCTGGCCACCGAAATTGCCACTATTCTGCGCGGCAAGAACAAGCCTACGTTTACGCCTCATATGGATACTGGTGATTTTGTCATCGTTGTGAACGCTGAGAAAGTAGTGGTTACTGGTCGTAAGGCCAGCACCAAGCTCTATCGGCGGCACTCGGGTCGCCCCGGCGGCATGAAGGTTGAGACCTTTGAAAAACTCCAGGCCCGTATACCTGAGCGGATTATTGAGCAGGCTGTGAAAGGCATGCTGCCGAAAACCTCTTTAGGTCGCAAGCAGTTTACCAAACTCAAGGTGTACGCTGGGCCGGAGCACTCCCACCAGGCTCAGAACCCTGAAATTCACGTTGTCAACACTATTCCTGGAGAAGCGAAATAATGCAGGCTACTGATCAATCTGAACGGGCTGTGTACTGGGGTACCGGTCGCCGTAAAACCTCCATCGCGCGGGTGCGTCTCGTGCCCGGCAACGGCCAGCTGGTGATTAATAAGCGCCCTGGCGACGACTATTTACAGTTCAATCCGGCCTATCTCAATGCGACTAAGGCTCCCTTAGAGGTGCTAGGCCTAGAGAATGCCTACGATATTCTGGTAAATGTCAAGGGTGGTGGACTCACGGGGCAAGCTGATGCTATTCGTTTGGGAGTGGCTCGTGCTCTGTGTGAACTTGACCCTGAGAACCGCAAGCCTCTAAAGGTTGAAGGGTATCTCACCCGCGACCCCCGAGCCAAGGAGCGCCGCAAGTACGGTCTGAAGAAAGCCCGTAAGGCACCTCAGTTCTCCAAGCGTTAGACTTATCTGGGTGGTTTAAGACATTTTCTGACCGGAAATCTAGGTTTGATTTTCGGTTTTCGCTCTGTCTAACCACTGTTTGTATTCTGTTGTTGATGTTGTTGATTTAATCTACTGCTATGGCAAAGCCTGATATTCACCCTACTTGGTACCCTGAAGCCAAGGTCTTCTGCGATGGTAAAGAAATTATGACTGTGGGCTCTACCAAGCCTCAGCTCAGCGTAGACGTTTGGTCGGGCAACCACCCCTTTTATACCGGTACTCAGAAAATTATTGACACTGAGGGTCGCGTAGAGCGCTTCATGCGTAAGTACGGGATGGCTGACACTTCTGCGGCTCCAGAGCCAGATGCCGGTAAGACAGACGCCGACAACGCCTAGCCTGGCTGCGATCGCACACAGGCAAACCATTTTGGCTAGGCAGCGGACACGAGGAGACCATGGCTGAGGCGTACTTAATTGAAAAACTCAACTCCGTGGAGCAAACGTTCCAGGAGTTAACCCGGAGGATGGCTGACCCCGATGTCGCCAAAGATCCCGATGAGTTTCAGCACATTGCTAAGTCACGGTCTTCGCTAGAAGAAACGGTTACCACCTATGCCGAGTGGAAGTCTACTGGTGAAGAGTTAGCTGGGGCACGGGAGATTTACAAAGAAGCCAGTAGCGATCCTGAAATGAAGGAAATGGCTGGCTTAGAGGTAGATACCCTGGCAGAAAAGCTGGCGGGGTTAGAAGCTCGCTTGAAGCTGTTGCTCTTACCCCGTGACCCTAACGACGACAAAAATATCATGCTAGAGATTCGTGCGGGTACCGGCGGCGATGAGGCTAGTATTTGGGCCGGGGATCTGGTGCGGCTTTATTCTCGCTATGCCGAGACCCAGGGATGGAAGGTAAAGCTGCTGAGCGAGTCAGCGGCGGATATGGGTGGCTTTAAAGAAGCGATTCTGGAAATTGCGGGCGATCGCGTCTACAGCCAACTCAAGTTTGAGGCCGGAGTTCACCGTGTCCAGCGGGTTCCTGTAACTGAAGCAGGTGGGCGTGTCCACACATCCACAGCTACCGTGGCCATTATGCCCGAGGTCGATGAGGTAGAAGTTCAGATTGACCCTAAAGATATTGAGCTGACCACGGCGCGATCGGGCGGTGCAGGTGGTCAGAACGTCAACAAGGTGGAAACGGCGGTTGACCTGATCCACAAGCCTACGGGCATTCGGGTATTTTGTACTGAGGAGCGATCGCAGCTCAAGAACCGCGAACGAGCGATGCAGATTCTGCGGGCCAAGCTCTTTGACATCAAGATGCGTGAGCAGCAAGAAGCGGTATCGTCGATGCGCAAGTCTCAGGTGGGCAGCGGGTCGCGGTCTGAAAAAATTCGCACCTACAACTACAAAGACAACCGAGTCACTGATCATCGCCTCAATCAAAACTTTACCCTCACCCCTGTTTTGGAAGGGGATATTGACGATTTGATTCAGTCCTGCGTGAGCCGCGATCAGCAAGATCGCCTGGAAGAACTAGCAGCAGAATCCTCTGCGGTTTAGGGGAGCAGGATCGCTATCCTTACGGCTGACGTCAATAAAGCCGCCGACAGGATGTTTTGAACCCAAATCGCCATTCCAAAATTCAAAATCAGACTAGGCTGAGGAAGCAGCGCTGCGGATCGCCCAATGGCCAAGTTTCTCCACATTGCCGATATTCACCTGGGGTTTGACCGCTACGATACTCCAGAGCGCACTAAAGACTTCTTTCGCGCTCTGCAAACGGTGCTGGAACGCTACGCGATTGAGGAAGGGGTGGATTTTGTCGCGATCGCGGGCGATCTCTTCGAGCACCGCAACATCAAGCCCGCCACCCTCAACCAGGCCCAGGTTTGTCTTCAATCGCTGAAGGATGCCAACATTCCGGTAGTGGCCATTGAGGGCAACCACGACAACCGTCCCTACGGCACCCGCACCAGCTGGCTCAAGTACCTCTCCGAGTGGGATTTGCTCAAGCTGCTAGAGCCTAACGATGGGGCGAGTGCTGAACATCGACTTACCCCGTGGGACGAGAGCACCCGTTCTGGCGGCTACATCGACCTGCCCTGCGGCGTACGAGTAATTGGCTCTAGCTGGTATGGGGCTACAGCCCCCCGCGCCATTGAGCTGCTGGCCGAGGCCATTCAAGACCTCCCTACCGGCCCCGACCACACTGTTTTGCTGTTTCACCATGGTTTAGAGGGGCAAATTTCTCGCTACGCCGGGGCGCTGCGCTACAGCGAACTGCTGCCCTTGAAGGAGGCTGGGGTAGACTACCTAGCCCTGGGTCACATCCATAAAAACTACACTGCTGAGGGTTGGGTGTTTAACCCCGGCTCGCTCGAGGCCAACAATGTGGACGAGAGCCGATTTCAGCGCGGAGCTTATTTGGTGGAGCTTTCTGCCAAGGGCGTTGACGCGCAGCTTAAGAGCGACTATTTTCAGCGGCCAATTGAGCGGGTCGAGGTGGTGGCTAAGGGCCAAGAGAGTTTGGATGAGCTGACTGAGTTGGCTATGGAGCGGGCGATCGCCGCTGCCACTAAGCACCAGAACGATATCCCGCCTATTGTGGAGCTAAAAATCACGGGTCAAGTGGGTTTTGACCGTCTCGAACTCGACACGCGCCGATTACAGGAGGCCATTAAAGCCTCCTGTGATGCGCTAGTAGTGCTGGTTAAGTACGACGTTGAAGATGTCGCCTACCAAACGCCCCTCAACGACGGCCAAAATCGAGTCGAAATTGAGCAATCCATCTTTGAGGATATGCTCACCGCCCACCGCGACTACAAAAGCCGAGCCCCTGAGCTGGCCCAAGGTCTCACCGACCTTAAAGATCGTCAGCTCTCTGGAGCCGATGAAATCGCGCTCTATGGGGTAGTCGAAACGTTGCTGGGGTTAGATGGCCCTGCACAATATTCCGAACTGCCAGAAGCAGCCTCGGATAGCTCAACCGATCTGTTGTCCACGTAGAGTATTTCAGCAAAAAAACATCCTTCCTGGGGACTCGAACTCGGCCCATTAGTTTGGTCGCGGCGAGATCCCGAACAAGTATTTAGCTGCAACACTCTTAGCCGGTTTACATAAACCAGACGGTTAAAAAGTGGCGCTGCTGCCAGATCATGGCTACGCCGCTGATCGCCACAAAGGCAAAAACTAGCTGTCTAAACTGCTGGGCCGACATTTTGGCTAACACTATCTTACCTAGCCAGTTGGCCGGTATGGCACCCAACCCAATTACCAGGCCGTAGGCTAAATACTCAGAACTCAGGCTGCCAAAGGCGGCATAGGCGGTCAGCTTAACCAGGTGCAGCACCGCCTTGTTGAAGGCTTTGGTGGCCACCATGGCTTCTTTTTCTAGCCCGTAGTTGAGATACAGCGGGTTCATGACTGGGCCAGTGCTGCCAATCAACCCAGACCCAATAGCATTGACGAAGGCCAGCGGCAAAAAATACCAGGCTTCAACCGCAAACTGCGCATCGTGCGGTGCCAAAAGGTAGTTGGCCACCATAATTAGCAGCCCCATACCGAGCAACAGCTGCAAGCCTTCTACATGAATTTGGGTCAGGCCATAGCAGCCGATCAACGCCCCCACGGTGGCTCCCGGTATGTACCAGGCCGTGACCCGCCAGTCCACATAATGCCAAAAGGAAATTCCCCGCTGGGTATTACCAATCAGCAGCCCCGTGGTAATGACCGGGGCTACTGCCGAGGCTCCTAGCAGCAGCGAAATCATGGGGATGAGAATGAATGGGCTACCGCCCCCGGCCAGCATGCTGAGAAACCAGGCCAGAAAACTCGCAATAAACAGGCTGAGAGCAATCATGGGGCAGGGGCACCGCTGGCAATGACTTTTAGTCTAGATTGCAGCTATAGCCTTCCGCCAGAGTTGGAGCTTCCTAATTGTCTTGGGTTGGTGTTTTTCTCCCTAGGCATATCCCAACTAAAAAACATCTCCAAGAACGCGAACTCGGCCCGTTGGGCCGGGCGCGGTGAGATCCAAAATGATTATTGAGTTGGAACACGCCAAGACAAGTAGGAAGAAACAGAATGGGAATAGTTGGTTATGCTTGAACTTTTCTACCCTTGTCCTGGCGTATGGCCCAGCCCATAGACCCTAAAACCCCTGCTCCAAAACCTGAGCGTTCCCCAACTCCATCGGTAGAGAGCGTTTATCAACGGGCAGTGGCGGCTTTTAAAGGCCAAAAGTACCCCCAGGCCCTGGACTTGTTTAAGCGCTTGGAACAACTGCCACCGAGTTCGCCTTATCACCTCAAAGCTCTGATGGGTCAGGTGCGAGTGCATCAACGGCTCAATCAGGTTGACCAGGCCCGTATCAGTTGCCAAGCCTTGCTGAAGAGCACCTCGCCCCAGGCCCAAGAGTGGGCCCACCAGGTGCTCCGCCAGATCCCCGAGGTGGCCGAGGCAAAATCTTCTCCAACGGAGGCACCTACCTCGGCCTTACCTGGAGCAGACCTAAGCGGCTTTATGCCGTTGGCAAGCACTGCTCAGTCTTCCCAGCCATCTGGCGCTTCAGCCCCCAATCCTGCTGTTTCCTCCAGCTCCACCTCGTTTCCAACCCAAAGAGAAGCGACTAGGTCAAGTGGGGAAACGAAGAAGCAAGCCGCCGCGAAGGAACCGGAGGAGACGTACCAATCGCTGTTTCACTTTCAGCAGCTCAACCAGCAGCCGGGCAGAGGGGAAACCGACGATGACCTCACCACAGCTACCACCGTCGAGCCAGCCCCTCCCGATGTTAGCCCACGCCCAGCCGCTGCACCCAGCGCTCGACTGCGCCCCCAGGTTTCTTTACCTCAGCGACCACTGGGGCTGTGGCTAGGACAGGGCTTTACGGCGATCGCCCTGCTCTGGCTGATTAACTGGGTCATCCATTTTGCCCTCAGAACAGGGGACAGCGCCCTGCGACGAATCCGGTGGCCGGTACAGCTCAGTTTGCCGGGGGCTAACCAGACCTACACGCCGTGGGTAGTCGGTGGGCTGATACTGCTAGCCCTGGCCAGCCCGTGGCTGATGGATTTTGCCCTGGCGCGTTGCTACGGCCAAAAGCCCCTATCAACGCGCCAGCTTCAGGAGTTCAGTCCGGGAGCCCTGCGCCTGTTGCGCCAGGTATGCCGCCAGCGAGGTTGGCAGCTACCCGAGCTGCGGGTTATACCCGACCCGGTACCTCTGTGCTTTAGCTATGGCTGGCTGGCCCGTAACAGCCGCATCGTCGTCAGCCAGGGAAGTTTAGACCAGCACTCCGATGAAGTCCTGACGGCGCTGTATGGGCATGAACTCGCTCGCATGGTAAACGGCAGCGGATCAGTTCTCTCAGCGGTAGGATTACTGCTGCTGTTGCTCCATACGGGCTATCACCGCCTGGCCCAGGTTGGGGAGCGGTTAACTCAGTCCCTAGGACGCAATAGCTTAGGGCTCCTGTCCAGCGGGCTCTATGGCCTGTTTTGGTTGCTGCGGCAGTCTGTGCTGTGGCTGTCGCGGCTGTGCTGTAGCTGGGGCGATCGCCGCGCCATTGCCCTCACCCAGCACCCCGACCACCTGGCCGAGGGATTGCTGCGGTTTACCGAGGCGATCGCCGCCGACCTTCAACAGCGAGGTACCCTCCATCCCCTGCACACCAGTCTGGAAGTTTTAATGCCCGTCAGCGGTCGCCAGGCGATTACCCCAGGCAGTCTGCTGACGAGGGCCAGCAGCAATAGCCCAAGCCCCGAGGAGAAAAGCCCCCAGGATAGCATCGCTGATCGCGCCACCACTGTCGCCACTTTGGTAGCCGTAGACAGCCTAAACCCCTACCGGCATTGGCTGCGCGTCAGCGCCTCCCATCCATCCCTAGGGGAGCGCTTAGTCGAGCTAGACCGGCAGGCAAGCCTGCGACAACAGCCCACCTCAGTCGCGCGATCGCTAGAATCGCCGCCGCCCAGCCGTCTTTCGCCATCCCTGCTGCTGCTCCAAAAAGGCCCCCTGGCGGGGCTGCTGCTGGGCGGCGGCATTGCTATGGGGCTGTGGTTTGTCGGCGGCATCGTCAATCGACTGGGCTGGCAATGGCTGAGCTGGCTCTACCAAGATCCCAGCGTTCTGATGGGAGGCCTGTGGCTGGGTTTAGGCCTAGGTCTCCTCCTGCGGATCAATACGCTATTTCCCGACTTGGGGAGCCCAACGGCTATCGGGCCAACCAGCGCCGCTGCCCCAGACACTATTTCAGATCTACTGCACCACAATTCGACGCTACCGGTTCAGGGCAAGCCGGTAACTTTACAGGGCCGTCTATCGGGTCGCGCCGACTTGGGAAATTGGGGGTGCCAAGACCTATATCTCGACGATGGATCGGGTCTAGTAAAGCTGACTAACCCTGTCCCTCTGGGCAGCCTTCAGGGGCTATTTCAGCCTCGCCACCACCCCCGGCACTGGATTGGCCAAACCGCCACGGTTACCGGTTGGAGTCGCTACGGCGGTGGCATGCTATGGGTCGACATTCACCAGGTGCAGATCGATTCTCGCCGTAGCTTCCCGGCCTATGGCCCGATCTGGGCAACTCTTTTGAGTATCTCCATCAGCCTAGTAGGGATTTTCACCATTCTCAGAGGGGGCTAGTCAATGAAGTTATGTTGCAACAAAAGCGCTTCGATGTTACATTAATTTACAGAAACACATGCCTGGGTTCTCTGGCCAGCCGTTTAAGGCTGACTTTAGGGATTGTTAGGTAATGGGTTCTCCTACTCTCAACACAGCAAATGAACCAGCCCTCGTCGGCTGGTTTTTATTTAGGAATCGATTTTGGTTCGTGGCGTTGCCAGTTGCTGGTCTTCTAACGTGTTACCTTGATAGAAGATTCTACGACGGCATGGAGCGCAGGTATTTTGCCACCTAGGGTATCTAGTTCATGACTCTATGAATGCTAGGTCTTTCCTTAGGAAGATGATTAAGACGGATAGCTTCTGAGAAACTTGAAAGGTGGATAGATCGTTTCTTTCTGTAGCTTTTAGAGGCATCCACCTACTGCTTGAGGTTTTAGAGTGAGCCCCATTGGGAAATAAGGCCCAGAAGCAGTTGCACACAGTAGAAATTTGTTAAGCTGCCAAAGGATTTAGATTTGACACTTTAATGCTACTTCACTGGGTTTTTGGGGGCAAAATCTGCGATCCTAGTGGAGTTGGTTGCGCAAATAGGGTTGTCAAAGGCGACGGTTAGCTTGTTATTCAAACTTTTTTGACAAGGTTATCGGTCTAAATTTTTGCCCTTTGTTTTAGAACACCAGAGGTATCTCAAATGTCAATTCGCCTTTACGTTGGTAACCTGTCTAAGGATCTAGAGCGGCAGGAGTTTGAAAACGTTTTTGCTGAATTCACCGATGACCTAGTTTCTATCAAGCTGATTGCCGACAAAAAAACCGGTAAATGTCGAGGATTTGGCTTTGTAACCGTGAAAACCGACGAAAAAGCCGATGAAATCGTCGAGAAACTGAACGGCCAAATGCTGGTGGAGATGCCTATCAAAATTGAGAAGGCGCTACCTCGCACCAAGCCTGAAGGTGAAGGAGAAGCGCGTCCGACCGGCGGCGAGCCCAGCAGCGCCAAGCGCTCGGGCAAGGGAAGCGCTCGTAAGTCATCTACTCCGGCGGCGGCTGCCAGTTCCTCGGTACAGCCCGATCCGCGCTGGGCCGGTGAGCTAGAAAAGCTGAAGCAGATGCTAGCGGCTCAAACCACTTCCAGCTAGGCTATACAGAAACGTTAGCTTCTAGAATTTTCTAAGGCCACAGAGGCGATCGCCTCTGTGGCCTTTTTGGTTGGCTAGGTTAAATGCTCAGGGTCAACATGAGTTTGTCTGGGTTTCGGCTACCTGTTTAAGGCGGCGCAGTTGGGAGGCCATGTCTCGCTGAGTCCAGTCGGCGGCAAACCAGTTGAACCCAGCCTGTACGAGCGGATTGGGAATCTCAAACTCAAACCGGTTCAGTAGCCGGGTGCCAGCGGGCTCAGGGGTACATTCCCAGCGATCGCAGCCGTCAAAAAATCCTTCAAACGCCCACACGATCAGCCCTGGCCCGCGCTCAACCACCGTGCTTACCAGCGCGGGCTGCCACAGCGGCACCTGAATGACAAATCGGCTCTTGGCTCCCAGATCGGTGCTCCAGTCACCGATGGGGTCACAGCGCAGGGCCGGGTTGAGCCAGCGGTGCATGAGGTCTTGGCGGGTTAAACACTGCTCTACCTGGCTGGCGCTAGCGTCGATAGAAATGCTGTGTTCAAAGACTTGACGGGTAGACATCTTGGCGGTCTCCTGAGAGAATCAGCCCGGGTGAAGGTACCAAAATCCTCAAAAACTTGTATTTTGGGGAAATTTCTATCGTACCTGCTCTGAGCGGTCTCGTTTCTAAGCTGAAGCGGTGATTCATGGGATGACATGATCTGGCTATCAGTTTATTTGCCTGTAGTTAACGGCCAACAGTCGAGATCGCGCAACGGCCCCCTGCACGATGCTCTTTCAGCACGCTCTCAACTACAAGGATCATGATAGATTTTCTCTCCTTAACGCTGCTTCAGGTCACAGAGCCTGGAGCAGAACCTGTCAACCCTGGGTCATTGCCTAGCCCGGTAGAATCTCCCAGTCGCTTTGTGCAAGAGGCCTCTGCGGAGCTGGGGCGGTTTTTACCCAGCTTAATCTGGGCGATCGCGCTGTTGCTGCTGGGCTGGCTCCTAGCCACGGTAGCGGCTCTGGTGGTTCGCAATCTACTGCGGCGCACGAACCTAGATAACAGAATCGCCAACTGGGCGATGGGGCGACCGACGGATCAGCCCATCGCCATTGAGAAATGGATTTCTACCCTGGTGTACTGGGTAATTTTTCTGTTCGCCATTGTGGCCTCGCTCAATGCCCTCAACCTGGCGGGGGTATCAACTCCGCTCAACAATTTTCTCGACCAAATCTTTCTATATCTGCCCCGCATTGGCGGTGCGCTGCTGCTGCTGGGGCTTGCCTGGCTGGCCGCAACTCTGGTGCGATCGCTCGTTGTCAACGGCCTAGGCCGCTTTAACCTAGACGATCGCCTGGCCCAGCAGGCGGGCCTAGAGCAGGGCAGCTCGCCGGTCGTGCTGAATGAAACCATCGGCAACGTGCTGTACTGGTTCATTTTGCTGCTGTTTATTCCGCTGATTTTAAGCGCCCTACAACTGCCCGGGCTGCTGGCCCCGGTAGAAGGGCTAATTAATTCCTTCCTTCAGGCCATTCCCCGCATTGTCACCGCCGGGATTGTGCTGGCGATTGGCTGGGTGATTGCTCGGATTGTGCGCGGGGTAGTCACCAATTTGCTGTTGGCCACTGGAATCGATCAGCTGGGTCGCCGCATAGGGCTGCAGACCGGCACGACGGGGGGCATTTCCCTCGCTAACCTGGCCGGCACCCTCGCCTACGTGCTGGTACTCATTCCGGCGGTGGTAGCCGCCCTCAACGAACTCAATATCGACGCCATTTCGACCCCCGCCATTCTCATGCTAGAGCGGGTGCTGACGGCCATTCCCCAGGTGCTGATGGCCGGGGTGGTGATCGCCGCCGCCTACGTAGTAGGGCGATTTGTGGCCGACCTGGTCACTAGCGTGCTGCGGGGCGCTGGCTTTGACAACATCATGGGCATTTTGGGGCTACCCGAGTTAAACCTGGGTACAGGGGCTACGGTACAGCCAGGACTCGATGCCGAAGGCCGCCCGATGGCTACGGTACAGACCCCCAACCGCACCCCCTCAGAGATCGTCGGCATTGTCACGCTGGTGGCGATCGTGCTGTTTGGGGCCGTGACCGCCACCGAAATTCTCAATTTTGCCGGTTTGACGGAGATTGTACGGGCTATTCTGCGCATTGGGGCGCGGGTGCTCAGCGGCGTGGTGGTGTTTGCGGTGGGCCTCTACCTGGCCAACCTGGCCTTTCGCCTGGTTAACGCCATGGGTACCGGGCAGGCTAGGGTGCTGGCCCAGGCCGCCCGCATCGCCATTTTGATCTTTGTGGGCGCTATGGCTCTCCAGCAGATGGGGGTAGCCCCCGACATCGTCAACCTGGCCTTTGGCCTGCTGCTGGGGGCGATTGCCGTGGCGATCGCCATCGCCTTTGGCCTGGGTGGGCGCGATGTCGCCGCCGCCGAGCTGCGAGAATGGCTGACGGCCTTTAAGCAGCGCCAATAGCCACAGCCATTGATTAGCTAAATAACCATCTGGGGCCGGGGGGTTTTCCCTCCGGCCTTTTGTCGCGCTAGTATTGTTAACTTAGCCTTAACAAACCTGCCTTTAGTTCAGGCGTGCTCTTCTGCCACAGACAGCTACGACTGGCCCAAGACACGGGCTGAGCAAGAGGGACTTGATGGCCAGAACAGCAGAACACTGGATTGGGTACCCAGGAGTTGTTTTCGCGGGAATCTTGACACTATGGCCATCGTAGAGCGTCGCAGTGGTAAACCAGCGGCAAATCTCAGCGACCCTCAGTTCTACATTAGCCGCGAGCTGAGCTGGGTAGAATTTAACCGGCGGGTGCTCCACGAGGCCTTAGACGAGCGCACCCCACTGTTAGAAGCGCTGAAATTTTTGGCGATTTTTAGCACCAACCTGGACGAATATTTTATGGTGCGGGTGGCCGCTCTCAAGCGGCAGATCGAGGCTCAGGTTACCCAGCGATCGCCGGATGGGCGATCGCCCCAAGAGCATCTCGATGCCGTCAGTGCCGCTTTGCGTCCCATTGTCGAGCAGCAGCACCTGGCCTTTAGCACTGAACTCAGGCAACAGATGGCCGACCAGGGCATTTGGCTGCTCGACTATGACAATCTGACCACAGCCCAGAAGGTCTACTGCCACGACTACTTTGAAGACCAAATCTTCCCGGTGTTAACGCCCCTAGCGGTCGATCCGGGCCATCCTTTCCCATACATTTCGAACCTCAGCCTAAATCTGGCGGTCGTGGTGCAAGACCCCCGCACCCAGCAGTCCCACTTTGCCCGAGTCAAAGTGCCGCGGGTACTGCCCCGATTTGTTCCCTTACCAGCACCGCAGGCAAGAGCGCGAAAAACCAGCACCTGTCGCTGGATTGGGGTTCCCCTTGAACAGGTGATTGCCGCCAACGTTTCCGCCTTGTTTCCGGGCATGGCGGTGCAAGAGCACTACAGCTTTCGCATCACTCGCAACGCCGATCTAGCCGTCGAAGAAGACGAAGCCGACGATCTGATGCTGGCCATTGAGCAAGAGTTGCGCAAGCGCCGCCGGGGCGGTTCAGCCGTGCGCATAGAAATTCAGCGGACTACCCCAGGCCCGGTGCGAGCCATGCTGATGGAAGAACTGGGCCTGGCCCAGACCGATGTATACGACATCGATGGACTGTTGGGGTTAGGGGACTTAATGACGTTTATGGCTCTGCCCTTGCCTGACCTCAAAGCCCCAAGCTGGACAGCCACCGTACCACCCGATCTTAACCGCCTCAGTCCCCCAGGGGTAGATGAAGACGACCCCTGGGGGACTGAGGCGGCCGAAGATCTGTTTTCACTATTGCGGCAACAGGATCAGCTGGTGCACCATCCGTACCACTCGTTCTCAGCGACGGTACAGCGATTCATTACCCAGGCGGCCCACGACCCCCAGGTGCTGGCGATTAAAATGACGCTTTACCGCACCTCCGGCGATTCTCCAATCATCAATTCTCTGATTTCTGCGGCTGAAAACGGTAAGCAGGTAACCGTTTTAGTTGAGATCAAGGCGCGTTTCGACGAAGAAAATAATATTAACTGGGCCCGCAAGCTAGAGCAGTCTGGGGTGCATGTCGTCTACGGCTTAGTGGGGCTCAAAACCCACTGCAAGGTGACCCTGGTGGTGCGTCGCGAAGGTCAGCAGATTCGCCGCTACTACCATATCGGCACGGGCAACTACAATTCTAAAACCGCTCGGGTCTACACCGACCTCGGCTTGCTCAGCGCTCGAGATGACGTGGGTGCTGACATCTCCGATCTGTTCAACTACCTCACCGGTTATTCGCGCCAGCAGATCTATCGACATCTACTTGTGGCCCCGATTAACCTGCGTTACCAGTTGGTAAGCCTGATCGAGCATGAAATAGCCTGCCACAAAAAGGATAAGAGTGGTCGAATTATCCTCAAGATGAATTCTCTGGTTGACTCCGAGCTGATTGCGCTGCTCTATCGGGCTTCCCAGGCGGGGGTGGTAATCGATTTAATTGTGCGGGGAATCTGCTGCCTGCGACCGGGGGTGCCGGGGGTAAGTGAAACCATTCGCGTCATCAGCATCGTAGGGCAGTTTCTGGAGCACTCGCGCATTCTGTACTTTCAGCAGGGCGGGCAGGAGGCGGTACTGCTGGGCAGCGCCGACTGGATGCCGCGCAACCTCGATCGCCGGGTGGAAGTCATGGTGCCCATTGCCGATCCAGCGCTACGGGAAGACCTGAAGACCATTCTTGATTTGTGCCTGGCAGACAACCGCCAGGCTTGGGATATGGCCGCTGACGGCAGCTATCGCCAGCGGCACCCGGCGACGGACAAAGAGAGCCACAGTGTCCAAGCCTGGCTGATGGCAAAGGCCCAAGGGCTTTAGCGGGATGGATGACTCCAGCGGAACATTAGCACCCCTAACCCTGACAGCAGCGTTAGCCCCAGCAGACCGGCTAAGGGGTTGCCGTCTAGGCCCGTCACCCAGGCGGGAACTACCCCTGTGGGCTGAAGTAAGTTACCCACCTCCAGCAGGTAGTAGCCCCACACCAGCCCGGCGTGGAGACCCACCGGATGACCCAACCCGGTTTTGTCGGTTCCTATAGGTATACGGCGAGCCCAACCGAGCACCAACCCCAGCAATAACAGCCCTGCAAACTGGGGCAGCAGGGCCAAAATGGCGTCGAGGGGCTTGATGAAATGGGCGATCGCAAAAATCAGGCTAGTTCCCCCCAGAGCTACGGCGGGCGACCAACCCTGCCCTAGCTCCCGCAGCAGCCAGCCTCGAAACAGCACTTCTTCCGACCAGCCGACCGCCGTAGCCGCTAAAGCCCCAACTAGAGCCGTTTGCAGCAGACTAAATCCTCGCTCACCGCTGGGATCAAGCTGCGCCCAGCCCAAACTCAACTGCACTACAGCGAGTACGGCCAAGCTCACGGCACCAATCAGGGCACCCGTGGCCATCCCCTGCCCTAGCGCTCGGTGGCCAGCAAACCCGACCTTGGCCCAGGGGCGAGTTTCAGCCCGCACCGCCCGCTCCCAGCGGGGCAGCACCAGCAAAAATACGACGTACAGCAGCGCCGTTGGGAATAGATCGCCCCCCGGCAGCAAGCCGCGCCTGGCCAATCTGTACAGCGGCAGCGCAAAGGGTGTCCAGAGCACAACCACGATTAATAAAAAAATTGCCACTCGCACCAGTGGTGAATACTGGGCCAGCTTGGCCCAGGGGAGCTTAACCCCAGGGAAGTTATTCATCTGGCTCGATGGTGCTGGTCAGCCCTAGATTGCACAGCCCCTCGCTGTAAAACTCAGCATGTTCGAGGGCGCAGGTAATCACCAGGGCCACCCCAGCGGTGTGGGCCTGCATCATAATGTCAACCGCCTGGGGCATCGTTAGACTGGGCACCACCTTCAGCAGCGACTCCACCACGTACTCCATCGAGTTGACGGGGTCGTTGTGGAGCAACACCCGGTAGCGGGGGGCAGGCTTGCGAACGGTGGATGTCGTAGTCCGCTCGATGGTTTCAACTGACACAGCAATACCTCTTTGCGAAGCTCCAGGGCATGCAGTGTTTCAAGAGCACCTCTGCCCGGGCCAATCTTCTCATCATAAAACTTCACGATGGTTTTGGCATAACCCCAAGGCTGGCTCTGAGAATCTCAACCGCTGATCTTATAGCCTAAAGTCTGCAGCCCTTTCAACTCCATATCAACGCCCCCGGAGCATCGGCCTAAGGGGATACGCCAATCGGCCCAAGCCTGGCCTATCCGAATTTTGGCTTCAGCCGCTGGCTCCGCGCAGTGGCTACCATAGGAAACGAACTAGCGATCGCTAGAGCAAGAGCATATCGGGCACCGTTGTCTCCCTGTTTTACTGTCTATGACCTCTCTGGTTGCAGGCCAAATCGTCTTTTTAGAGTGTCGCCAAACCCGACTTTATGCCGAAGTGATTCAGGTGCTAGAGCCCCGTTCCGTGGGCTGGATTCGCCCCCTAGCAATGGTCAGCGAAACCCAAACCATCGCCTTAGGCACCGAGCTCGACTCCGCAGCCCTAGCGAGCAACAAGGCAACGGTGCCCGACATGCTCTGGCCCCTCGATCAGCTTCAGCCGGCCTTAGATACTGAGGTCATTCCGCTGCTCGCCACCCTCTCGGCTAAAGCCGGTGATTTGGGCACCACGCCACCGTTGGCAAACGACGTCAACCCACTCACCGTTGGCGAGTTTGTGCGCTGGCTCTGGGCCGATCGCCAACTGCAGCCCTGAGCCGTCTCACGCCCGGGGGCTCCGCAACGATCCGGACGAATTTCATAAAGCTTTTATAAAGACGACGGGGCCACTCCGGGGAAATCCCTGAGGTGGCCTGACAATGCAGGCATCAAGGCTTTACGGGAATGGCGCCGGGAGTTTCCTCCCCTGCTCAGCTAGCCCAATACCGTCTGCTGTAGCGAACCGCCGTAGGATAGCCCGCTTGGAACCAGTCGGATGCGCCCTTCGTCCATTTCGTACATAAGGAGTTCTAAGGCTTCAGAGTCACCAATGGGCAAATACCCGAGCCGAGACAGTTCAGCGTTAATGCCCTGTTCAATGTCAGGGGTCAGCAGCCCGCTGTGGAGTGCTTTTTCTACCAGTCGACGAATGGAAAATGTGGGGGCCATGAACCATTACCTGAATGCGCTTTGACTACTGCCCATTGTCGGGTTTAACGGCCCCCTAGGGCGTGATGACACCCCGAAAAAGGTGTGAACTCTACCACAGTAATTCGTGATCCAAATCACAAAATGATTCAAGCGTTGGGGATATGTTCGGTAGATTCACGGAAGCGTTGAATGAACCAGGTCTGAATCTATATCAAGATACGACCAACCGTGCCCCCAAATGTAGTCAAGGTGAGGGGATTCCGATTACCTTCAGGGTATAGCCACTGGCTTTAATAGTTCTTAACATTATCCATAATTTTTTGGAGTGTACCGATTATGCAGACTGTGACTAAGGAAATGGCTATTTTTCAAGCACAGGGCTCTCTCAACGCCTCTAATGCCCACGATTTCCACTCGTCTTTGGTACAAAAAATTCAGTCTGATCTGGCCGATGGCCTGTTCGTAGACATGAGCCAGGTTGAGTCTCTCGACAGCGCTGGGCTGATCTCCCTGGTGTCGGCACTCAAGCAGGCGCGTCAGCTGCAAAAGCGTCTCTGCCTCTGCTCTGTGCCCCCTGCCATTCGAATTGTGTTTGAGCTTACCCAGCTCGATCGCGCCTTTGAGATGGTGGATGAGCTGCCCGCCGCCGCCTAGCCCTGGGCTCGACCGAGCCCGCCAACTGCCCGCTATAGTATGGTGGTCAGGCTGGTGATTGTTTGGGGCGACTAGGTTGTGTCTGTATTAGTTAATACATTGGTCAATGCCGGGATTTCCCGGCCGGGTCGCTATTTAGGTAACGAACTCGGTGCTGTTCATAAGCCCTGGTCTGAGGCGGCAGTTCGCTGGGTGCTAACCTACCCCGAGGTTTACGAGGTTGGAGCCTCTAACCTAGGCCACATCATTCTCTACAGCATTTTAAATGCCCAGCCCCGGCAGCTTTGCGATCGCGCCTACCTACCGGCCCCAGATCTAGCTGCCAAACTCAAGGCTACCCAGACGCCGCTGTTTGCGGTGGAGTCGCAGCGATCGCTGACCGACTTTGACATTCTTGGCTTTAGCCTCAGCTACGAGCTCGGGGCCACCAATATTCTCGAAATGCTCTCCCTGGCGGGCATTCCGCTCACCTGGCAGGAACGCGCCCAGGTCCAAGCCTTTGCCCCCGAGGCAGGCTCCTGGCCATTGATTTTTGCGGGGGGGCAAACCGCCACCTCGAACCCCGAGCCCTACGCCGACTTCTTTGACTTTGTGGCCCTGGGGGACGGCGAAGAGCTGCTGCCCGAAATTGCCTTGGTGATGGAAGAGGGCAAGGCCGCTGGCCTCAGCCGCGAGGCCCTGCTGCTCGATCTGGCCCAGGTGCCGGGGGTCTATGTGCCCCGGTTTTACGACATGGCCGAGGATGGCTCGGTGCATGCCAACCGGCTTGATGTGCCTGCCCGGGTGCTGCGGCGGGTGGCCACCCCCATTCCCGCCTACGCCATGGGCCTGGTGCCCTACGTGGAAACCGTTCACGATCGCCTGACGGTGGAAATTCGGCGGGGCTGCACCCGGGGCTGCCGGTTCTGCCAGCCCGGTATGCTGACTCGCCCCGCCCGAGATGTGGAGCCCGAAGCGGTGGTCGATGCCATTGAGACCGGCATGCGCAAGACCGGCTACAACGAGTTTTCGCTGCTGTCGCTGAGCTGCTCTGACTACCTGGCCCTGCCCGCAGTAGGGGTCGAGGTCAAGAACCGCCTCAAGGACGAAAACATTTCGCTGTCGCTGCCCAGTCAGCGGGTTGATCGCTTTGACGAAAACATCGCCAATATTATCGGCGGTACTCGCCTCACCGGGCTCACCTTTGCCCCCGAGGCAGGTACCCAGCGCATGCGCGACATCATCAACAAAGGGCTGACCAACGAAGAGCTGCTGCGCGGCATTAAGACCGCCCATGAGCAGGGCTGGGGCCGGGTCAAGCTCTACTTCATGATCGGCCTGCCCGGCGAAACCGATACCGATGTGCTGGGCATTGCTGAGACCGTGCGCTGGCTGCGCCAGGCCTGCACCCAGCCGGGACGGCGGCCGATGGCGTTTAACATCACCATCTCTAACTTCACCCCCAAACCCCACACCCCTTTTCAGTGGCACTCGGTCTCGACGGAGGAGTTTCGGCGCAAGCAGCGGCTGCTGCGGGAGGAGTTTCGCGCCCTGCGCTGGGCCAAGGTCAACTTTACCGACGTGCGCATTTCGGCGATGGAGGACTTTGTGGGCCGGGGCGATCGTCGCCTGTCCGCCGTCGTGCGCCGCGCCTGGGAGTTGGGAGCCGGCATGGACAGCTGGTGGGAGAACTTAGAGAATGCCTTCAACGCCTGGACCCAGGCCATTGACGAGGCCGATCTGACCTGGAAATACCGCAAGGTCGATCAGGGCGAGTGGAACGTGATGGACACTGATGTGACCGACCCCGAGGGCGATTCCCCTGCGTGGACAATTCGTGAACGTGCTCGCCTCGATGCCCCCCTTCCCTGGGATCACCTCGATACCGGCATCGACAAAGCCTGGCTCAAGGACGACCTGCTCCGCGCCCTAGAGGCCGCCACCGTGCCGGACTGCTCCTTTGAGGGCTGTAGCCACTGCGGCGTCTGCGGCCCCGACTTTGGCCACAACGTAGTCGTGCCGCCGCCGCCGATTCCTGCCTTCTTAGGCCACAGCCAGCCCAGCTCTGAGCGAGTTCAGCGTCTGCGGGTCACCCTGGGCAAGCTCGGGTCAATGGCACTGCTTGGCCACCTAGATATGGTGCGCCTGTTCGATCGCGCCCTGCGGCGAGCCGGACTGCCCATCGCCTTTACCGGCGGCTTCCATCCGGGGCCGCGCCTGTCGCCCGCCAACGCGCTACCGCTGGGGGCCACCAGCAGCGGCGAAGTGGTAGATTTTGAGCTGACTGAGGCGATCGCCCCCGCGGACTTTCTCCAACAGCTCGCGGTCCAGCTGCCGCCCGAGATTCCGCTCTACGACATTGTTGAGGTGCCCCTAGACCAGCCCTCGGCGACTAAGCTCCTCGACCAGGCCGAATACTACCTGCACGTGAGCTTAGAAGACATTGACGCAGCATCTCCAACCTGGGAGACCTGGATTGAAGGTGTTCTGGCCCTCGATGAAGTGCTGTGGGAAAAGAAAACTAAGTCTGGGAAGACGCAGCTGATCAACCTGCGAGAGCGCCTGCACGAGCTGACGATGGTTAGCCCAGACCACCCCTTACCCGTGGGTCTGGAGTATCCTAAAGATAGCCCTGGAGTCTGGCTCAGAGCCGTGGGTAATTGCCGCAACGACGGGAACCTACTGCGCCCAGAGCACGTCGTCTCTATGGTAGAGAAGGTCGCTAACCAGCCACTAGCGCTTCAGCACGTGCATCGCAGCCGACTCATATTTCTTTAGAAAAACCCTGAGGGGACACCACCATGGACGGAGCACCAGGCCATTCACCACAGGTATCCGTGAAGGGGAAAAATTGGGACTCTGAGGCCCAGGTCAAGTCGAAGGTGTTTCGGCGGCTCTGGTTGGCGATCGCTGGGGCGGGTCTGCTGATGGTCGGGGGTGCCAGCCGTTCTCAGGCGCAGTCGTCTGAGGCCTGCGCCGTGCAGGGAGGAGAGGAGGTAGCCATCCTCGATGCGGCCTGCTGCCCCGACGAGCTGCTCACCGCCTACTGGCCCGGGCGATCGCCCCAGCTCAACCAAACGTTTTGTCAGCTGCTGGTGTTTCCCACTGCCACCTTGGGCAACGGCGACGACTTTACCGATCGCATCGTCGATGGCTCCCTGTCTAGCGATAGCCGCCAGGCCTCGGCTGACACCATGACCACGCCCAGCCTGTGGTGGAACCGCGACTCGCTGACATCGCATTTAGGCGGGCGTCGCCTGGTAGAGTCTTGGATTTCTTACCAAATTGAAGATTCGGGCACGACTGTGGTCGATGTGATGGTTAACCCCCAAATGTGGTCGGTGTTGACCTATAACGAGCGCTACGCGGTGCTCAACCAGTTCGGCACCGCCACTCGAGACTTTGGGTATAACCTGCGCTTCTTTCAAGGCAATCCTCGCAATGCTCGAATGGTGGGGCTTTACGCCTGCAATTTTGTCGATCAGCCGGGCCTGCCCCTGGGCGCTGAGGATGACGTGTATGCCTGCTCGGCCAACCTTGACGCAGGGTTAATTGTGCAGCTTCAGCGCAATCTGCTGGCGGAGGGAGAGCGCCGTTACCAATCCACTGCCCAGGTTGTAGCGCCTGCTGAGAGACCTTAGGCCATTGTCAAATCATCCCCATCCCAATCCCAGGATAGAGGCGGCGAAACCGCCCACCGCTGGCCTCGCCCCCTTGTCCTAGGCGCGCAAGCTTTGCCACAGACGACCATAGCGGGCTTCGGCCTCGGTGCTGAGGGGGAGTAGAAACTCGCTCTGATCGGCGATCGCTGGCGTGAGCACAATCCCCGGCGGCGTTTGCAGCGGCTCGGGCCACTGCGGCGGCGTGCCGCCCCAGAGCAGCGGCGAGGGGGTCTGGCCAAAGATAGCGAGCTGGGTCGCGAAGTCATCGCCTAGGCAAAAATCGAGCCAGTCGAGGGCGGCGGGCGCAGGAGCAGGCGCTGGCTTGGGCCTCACCCACAGTTGAGCGCTGAGGAGCGTACCCTCGGGGGGCACCGCCACTGCCAACTGGCGATACTGGCGCAGCAGCGGCAGCACGTCGTCTGACCAGCCCACCACAGCCGTCGCGTCGCCAACAATCAAACTTTCTAGGTAGTGGTTAGAGTCGTAGGTGCGCACCTGCTGATGCAGATCGGCCATAAAGGTATCAAGACCCGCTACGGCCGCTGGGTCTGCGCCATTGGCCGAAGATCCTAACGCCTTTTGGGCTAGCCCTAGCACCAGGCGAGGATGGTCGGGCAGCACCACGCGCCGCGCCAGCTCGGGCCGCAGCAAATCGGCCCAGGTCTGGAGCTGAGCAGCACTCTTGGGCAGCCGAGTGGGATCGTAGAGCAGCACCAGGTGACTCCAGCGATAGGGCACGGCCCAGATGCTGCCCTCGGGGCTAGGGATGCCGCTGCGATCGCGGCGCACCAGCTCTGGCCATACCGGATTCAGCGCGGCCCAGCGCGAGAGCGTCGCCACCTCAATCGGCTGCACCAGCTCCTGGCGAATGGCGGGAGCCAGCCAGTAGTCAGCCAAACTCACCCAGTCGGCGATTGGCGCGGCTCCCTGCGCCTGAGCATGCCAGTCTTGCAGCAGACTATACAGCTCCAGCAGCGAATCTTGCGGTGTCACCGCCACGCTGCTGCCCCGCTCGGGCAACTGCTGAAACGCATCGAGCAGCTGAGCAGGCACCGAGTTGACTACCATGGCCAGCCGCAGATTGGCAGAGCTAGACCGCTGGCACCCGGCCAGCAGGGTAGCCAGGGTGACCCCGCTGGCCCCGGCCAAAAAGCTGCGACGATTCATGAGCATTTGGCCCCCGTGCCCCCTTATCGGGGGAGAATACTGAATCTAAACCATAGCGCTTTAGTCTACGCCCATGAAAGCCGTCCGCGATATTGTCAGCGTCTCAATCACCGTTATTTTGGTGTCGTTTATTGGTCTCAGCCTGGCCCGGCTGGTGTACTTTTTTCTCCATAGCCAGCAGATTATTTAGAGCAACTCTGTGACCCCTAATCCACCCCATCCGCTGAATGAGCCCCCGACACTAAAGGACATTGAGGCCGCACGCGATCGCATCGCTCCCTACATCAGGCACACGCCCCTGGTACCTGCGATCGCCCTCAAAGACGCCATCCCTGGCTGCCCCCACCTGTGGCTCAAGCTCGACTGCTTGCAGGTGACGGGTTCCTTTAAGGTCAGAGGGGCGGTGAATACTTTGAAAAGCCTTTCGCAAGACGAGTTACAGCGGGGCATCATCACCGCCTCGGGGGGCAACCACGGGTTGGCGGTGGCCTACGCTGGCTGGCTCGCCCAGGTGCCCGCCACCATTTACCTGGGCAGCAACGTGCCTCCGGCAAAGGCTGAGAAGCTGCGGCAGTGGGGGGCAGAGGTGGTGTTTGAAGGCCACGACTGGGACGATGCCAACCGGGCCGCCATGGCCGTGGCCGAAAGCCATGGGCTCACCTACATCCACCCCTTTAACGACCCGCGAGTGATGGCCGGGCAGGGCACCCTGGCTCTAGAGATCTTGGCCGACCTGCCCCAGGTGGATACACTGCTGGTTGCCATCGGCGGCGGCGGCTTAATGAGCGGGGTCAGCCTAGCGGCTAAGGCACTCAAGCCCAATATTCGCATTGTGGGTATTGAGCCGGTGGGAGCACCCACGCTCAAAGCCAGCGTGGCAGCGGGCAAAATTCTGGAGCTAGAGGCCACCCCCACCCTGGCCAATACTCTGGCTCCCCGCAAGACAGAGCCCTTGAATTTTGAGATTATTCGCCACCATGTCGATCAATTTGTGCTGGTAAGCGACGAGGAGATGGCCGAGGCCTGCCGCTGGCTGTGGTTTGAACTGGGGGTAGCGGCGGAGCTGAGCGGGGGAGCGGCGATCGCGGCCCTGATGACCCACCAATATCAACCGCAGCCCAGCGAAGTGGTCTGCGCGTTAATCTGTGGCACCGGGACAGCAGGACTTTAGACTAGGCCGCGACGGGGTCAAGGGTGGACGAGATGCGCATTGCCAGCTCGGTCAGATGGTCGCTATCGGTGCAAAATTGCTCAGCGGCGGCGCGTTGCTCTCCAGCACTAACCAAATATTCCACCAGCAGGTTAAACAGCATGGCTTCGGCCAGCTCGCGCTGGTCTGCCCAGCCCCGCTGCTGGTAGTGCAGATATTCTTGGCAGCGCAGAGCTAGATCGTGATAGGTGGCATCGCTGGTTAACAACTGAAGGCTGCTGACAATCATGGCGACCTCAGAACGCAGGTTAGCCACAGTCTAACGAAACGCTCCTAATGAAATGGCCGTCGGGCTAACCGATCGCTCTGAACACGACCGACAGATTGTTGGCAGGCATGGCGATGGTTTCGACCAGCGCCAGCTCGTGGACTTTGGCGGCGGCCACCACCGCATCTAAATCGCGCACGCCCCACTCGGGGTTTTGGGCCTGCAAGCTGGCGTCGAAGGCGGCGTTGCTGGGGGCAGTGTGCTGCCCGTTCTGTTGGTAAGGCCCGTAGAGATACAAAATGCCGCCGGTTGGCAAGATGCGCCCCGCCGCCGCCAGCAACCCCAGGCAGGCCGCCCAGGGAGAAATGTGAATCATGTTGACGTTGACCAGGGCGGTGATCGGGTGCTGCTGCAAGTCGAGTGGTGAGAGCAAATCGCTGAAGTTTTCAGATTCGACTGGCCACAGGGGGGCAGCGGCATCTAGCGCAATGGGCGCGTGCAGGTTTTCGGCAGGAGCGGCCTCTCGCCAGGCGGCGATGCTGGCTCGGGCACCGGGGTCGAGGTCTGAGGGCAACCACTGCCGGGGCGCGAGGTGGGGCGCAAAGAATACGGCGTGCTCTCCGGTGCCGCTCGACACTTCGAGCACGGTGCCGGTGGGGGGCAGCACTCGCTGGAGCACCGCTAAGATCGGCTGGCGGTTGCGCTCGGTGGCGGGGGCATAGCGACGGGCATCGGGCGAGGGGGGCATGGCAAGGGGTGGGGCGAGGGGCGATCGCTTAACGTCTAATGGGGCGCAAGCTTTGCCTATGCTACCGGGATATTGTGTCGCTCAAATACCTGTTCTCCCCTTTGAGGCTACTGGGATAGGTCTTCGCCCATGGCCAGAGGTTTTTGGCGGGAGGATGGCTTGCGCTTTGAGCTTTTGGTATAGCCAATGGCCTGAATTTCGTCGCTGTTTGGCCCAAACTGGCCGAGTATGGACTGCTTCATGGCCAAGATGGCGTTGTGAAAGTCCCACTCGGCCTGGCGGGCATGGTCGCGGCTGGCTTTTAATGTCGCTTCCATCAAAGCTTCGTCTTGCTGGCTCTGCTCCATGGCCTGGTAGGCCTGCTGCAAGGCTTGATGCGACGCTTCTGGCCGCATGGGTGCGTAGTTGGCGATCGCCCCCAAACTGTTGAGGGCTTGAATGTCTTGGGCAATGCGCTTGGGCGCGAGGCGACGGGTTGTATCGGTCATGGCGGCTGGGGTGGGTGGTGGGAATGGGGCAAAACGCACCCCGTTAACCCGGTGCTGTCTCGCCTAGATTCACAATGCCCAGTTGGTAGGGGCTTCGCCCAGGGGCAAACCGAGTTGTGGCGGCTGAGAATGGCTTTGGGAGCGATCGCAACGCTATTGCTGTGAGTGACAACGGCATTGTGAGCGGGAACAACGGCGTTGCAGAGGTTGGCAATTTCCTTGCGATAGGCGGCAACAGGATTGTGAGGCGATCGCGCTGGGTTTGCGATCGCAGCAACGCTGTTGCGAGGCCAAGCAATGGCTCTAGCCCTAGAGATGCCTCTACAGACGCCGCAGACTGGGTTAAAACAAAGCGGAACCCAACAGCCGTGAGACTGCCGGATTCCGCTGGTGCTTAGTTCAACCTACAGCGCAAGCGCTAGAGTCTTGTGACCCCTCGGCGGCGGGTCATGACGCTGATATATTCGCCGCTGCGACCGGTGGGGATGGGCTCTGACCAGGCAACTCTGTCGCAGTAGCCCAGCGAGACCAGGTGGTTGATGCCGTCAATGAGCACACCATGGTCGCCGAGCAAAATATGGCGCAGGGTTTCTTGCCGATAGGTCGGCAGAGCAAAGGTGTCGGGGCGGCTGCCCTCGGGAAGGTTGTCTAAAAACATTCGGTTGTCTCCGTTTTCGGTTAAGAAAACGAGGAACTATTCAGATCCCTCTATATTCAGCAAACCGAGAGACCGGATCTAGAATGATGCCAGTCGTCACTGCTTACCTGTACTAAGTTGGGACGATTAGGGGGCTTGAGGAGGTGCAACTCCCCAGGCCCCCGCCTGAAATCATTCCCCGCAGTCTTACCTTGCCAGAAGTACGCCATAAGTTCAACCGTATTGGCTGGTCGATATATCAAAGTTTTATGACGGCTCTGGTATGTGGATAGTTACCAGGTGTTGACGGAGATGCGATTGGCTCAGCTTTGTTGAGATATGCAGAAGGTTTCGTGCGATCGCCCCAAATCGGAATACTATGCGGAAAGTTTCTTGCGATCTGCCCTAATAGGGGCAATATGCGGAAAGTTTCTCTCCAATAAGATTGTCAGACACCTACAAAGAAACGTATCTCCGCTGCCATCTTAAGCATGAATAAAGTCAGGATTCTTTTCATAGCCGCCGATCCAACTGATGCTGTTCGGCTGCGTTTAGGCCAAGAATTACGAGATATTCGTATCAAACTGCAACTTTCTAAACTGCGAGACTTTTTTGTATTAGAGTCCCGTGAATCTACTCGCCCAGATGACATCACTCAGGCTATTTTTGACATTAAACCCCAAATCATTCACTTTTCCGGACATGGATTGAAAACTGGTGAGCTTTGTTTTGAGGATGACTCAGGCAAAACTCAATCAGTACAACCTGATGTATTAGAAGATTTATTTAAGTTATTTTCCAACCAAGTAAAATGCGTGATATTGAATGCCTGTTATTCAGAGAGTCAAGCGAAGTCAATAGCTAGGCAAATTCCTTTCGTCATTGGGATGGATCAAGCTATTGAAGATAAAGTAGCAATAGCTTTTTCGGTCGGATTCTACAAAGCGCTGGGGGCTGGGAGAGATCTTGAAGATGCATATGATTTTGCTTGTTTAGAGATTCGATTAAGAGGTTTTTCAGGGCACCTAAATCCTGTCCTACACAAGAAAAAGGGTTTTGCTTTAGAAGATCTATCTACAGCCCTGGGAAAGACAGACCGAATGACAAATTTCCTCGATCTTCTTTTCAAGAAAAGTAAAAATCAAAAAATAATTGATCCTTATTCCGAAACAAATTTTTCAGCAAGTCCTTATCAAAAAGATCTCCTGATCTCTATTCTCAAAGATTTGAAAAGACATTTTCAGCACAGCCAAAATCCCTTGTTAAATAGTTATCATCAGGATAAAGCTACTCGCAAATGCACAGAAAATCTTCCAAGCAATCGCATGATGACATTATCTATTCCACTTTATCCCTTAGGAAAACCGTGGGCTCCAGAACTACTTTGGGCGGGAGAAGCAGATTATGAGAGCATTAAGATGCTCCGAAACTACACTTCTAAGATCCAAATAAGTGTGCACTCAATGATGGTATCTACCATCGCTGCGTCTTTAGAGCTGAGTAGTATTCGCGGAATTGAAACTATTTTATCTTGTCCTTCAAGCACATCTGCAAGGCATATACTCTCTCTATTAGATGGAAATACTCCTTGTGATATATTCGTTACAGCTGACGCTGGAGTCTATCTTTCGACATCAAATATTACTAAGTCTTTCAGACGAGTCTTGACACTTTGGGAGGAGGAGCACCTTGTTATTGGCAATAATCGCAATGCTAAGATTGGCCAAGTTCTTGTAGCACCAGGAACTACGCAAGAAATACATTATAGAATAGGTATGAACGAGGGTAACCTCCCAAAAGAAGATTTTGAAGAAGTTAGAATCGAAAACCTGTTTGTCCGAGCTAGAGAGTTATCATCAGATCAAGCAATTCTTTTAACTTATCCAAAGTCTCAGCCTATATTAAAGGGGCTTGACTTTTTTGAGCTAGCTCCTAGAGAAACTCGTGGAATGTCTTTTGGCCTTTACATGCGAAAAGATCTTCCGGAGAGCTTTCAGGTTGCATTTTTGAGGTCTTTTGTCTTTGCTTATAATCGGTGTAAGCAAAGATTTGAAAACCAAGGACCAAATGGAATAAGATATAGACGTAACCTTCTTAGGGAGATGACCAAGGTACCAGGCTTTTTAAGGAACTACAAATTTGGTACTTTCGGTTCCTACACAGGCATATAAAGCAAGCTATAGTGCGATCGCCCGCCCGTAAGTTGGGTTCCCTTCATCAACCCAACAACTCCTTAGCCACTTACCTCATGCGCTTTAGCAATCGCCAGCTACCCCTTACGCGCTCTGACTAACTAGCAACCTCTGCCTTCCAAACTCTTTCAGCTAGTGCCCTAAACCTCCAACGACGAGCCTACCGCTGTATTGCGCGATCGCATTCGCGCCGCTAAAGCCGCCTAACCCAAAACAGCCAAGTCACCCAGGCAAGAGCGGCCAACCAACCAGAGCGATAAACTAAAGCTAGATTACTCTACAACCCAATCCCTTATCCCTAGAAAGGTCTACCTATGGCCACCCTCGAACAAATTCAGCAAGACCTTCAAACCCTGCCCCAAGACGCGCTAGATCTGCTAGCTCAATTTATTCAACTGCTCAAAAAAAGCCAGGTAGCTGCCCAAGAGCATTCCCAAGCTGAACAACCAGAAAAAGGCAGCGGTACGGCTATTTTGCAGTTTTTACACAACTATCCCCTAGCGCCCGAACATCAGCGCACAGCTTTAGAGATCGATCAGCAAATCAACGAAGAGCGCGCTGCATAGGTTGAAATGAAATTTTCCTTTCGACAACTTGAGAAAGAACACGCACTATCAATTCTTCGTTGGCGTTACCCTTCACCGTACGACCACTACAACTTTGATGCCGACACCATCCAAGAAGACCTATGCTATCTTCTTGACCCCCAAAATGCCTTTTACGCAATCTTAAATGTACACGAAGAACTTGAAGGCTATTGCTCTTTTGGCGCAGATGGTCAAGTGCCAGGCGGAGACTACCGCACTGAATCTCTTGACATCGGCATGGGCATACGACCAGACTTAGTCGGCCAAAGACATGGCAGGCATTATGCCCAAGCTGTGGTGAGGTACGGGGTAAATCAATATAGAGCGCAGCAGTGTCGAGTAACCATAGCGGAATTTAATAAACGAGCACAACGAGTGTGGGAGCAAATAGGATTTGAACAGATGGAAAAATTTGTCAAAATTGGTACTGACAAAGAATTTGTGATTATGCTTTATACAGTCTAGCGTTACTTGCTAAACGCACGGCACATCGGAGCTTGGTGCTATGACAATCTCTTTAGATTTACCATCAGAGCTAGAGAATGAGCTTTCTGCTGAGGCTTCCTAGCTTAAATTGCCTTTGTCAGAGTACATTCTTCGCGTTCTCTCCTTTCGCCCTTTTCTGCAGAATCCTCCCAAAACAGGGGTTGAGCTTGTCATCTATTGGGAAAGTGTTGGGGTGATCAACTCTCGACCTGATATCGCTGACAGCCAGAAGCACGCCCGCAGGTTACGCGACTAGGCTAAACATCGTAAGCATTGCGTGCCCCAGTCTCACCACCCGTTGGGGCCATCACCACCAAATCTCCGTAGGCCGTTCGCTCAAGCTTCCAATCTGGATTCGCCCGACACAGATCGTAGAACTGGTCAGACGTAAACCCCGCCGTCGCAGGCATTCTGAGAATAGATTGAGCCCTGGCGATCGCCAGTTTGAACTAGCCCCATCTTAGCGTTCGCCCTATTGCCGAAGCGCAGGCTAACGATACCCGCGCAGCGACTGTAGGTTTGCTAGAAAGCGCTCGCTACAGCCAAACAACACACTATAGAGATCCACAAAAAGAGGGCACAGCTTAGCTGTACCCTCAATATTAAGCTTTGGCTTAACCGCTAGCCTTAGCGGCTGCTTGCGCCTGCATAGGTAGGAGAGCCAGTAGCCCCATAGACCCCCCAATCACGAATACCACTGTTACGCAGCACCGATTCAGCGGCCTGGATTTCTTGCTCACTGCCTTCTACCAGCACCAGATAATCGTCGTTTTGGTACACGCGATCGTTGTAGTAATTGGCCTTATCTTCAGGGATGCCCCAGCCAATTAGTGCGCCAAGCAAACCACCACCAGCGGCACCAATACCACCGCCGAGTAGCGCATTAGCCAGCAAGAAACCAACTTCTGCAACCGGCCCCACACCAGGAATCGCCAGTACACCAAGGCTACCAATTAAACCAATAGCACCACCAGTTACAGCACCGGCTTTTGCACCAGCCCCGGCACCGCCTTTAGCTTGCTCAGACTTGGGCTTGCTGGGGTCGTAGTTGTCGTTGTCAGACGTTAAATCTTTTAACCCCTCTCCAGATTTGGCCACAATGGAAATGCGATCCATGTGAAAGCCAGTGTCGCGCAGGCGGTGCATGGCTTGCTCAGCCTCTTGCCGAGTCGAAAACAGCCCAACCGCACGGCGATCGTGAGTAGGTTTGATATCAGTCGTTCTCATATTTTTCCTCCAGTGAGGATTGCGTCTGGCAAGCGTGTGCCCTACAAATGAATCCAGAGCACCGCTTAACCTATTTCTATCATCACAAATAAATCGTCTGATGACCTCGCTCATTAGCTATAGATGGCCATCCGTCAAAGGCTAGAGCCTGGGTCTATCGATAGTAGGGGAGTGGGCGATCGCACCCTCCCCACCTGTGTTGCCAATCATAAGGCTTAAGGGTAGAGGGCTGCGATCGCCCAACCAAGCCACAATCGCTAGCCCCATCAAACGAGGCGTAGCTACAGCCAGTTTGAGTAGATGTGACTAGCGATCGCCATACTGCTGAAACGCCAGGCGCGCCGCCCCGGCCATGCCCGCCTGGTTGCCCAACTCTGCCACCAGCACCTGCATGCCCTCGCGGGAGCTGAGCAGCACGCGGGTTTCTAGCTCCGCCAGCGTCGTCGGCAAAAACAGCTCCGCCGCTGCGCTAATGCCGCCGCCGAGAATCACCGCCTCTGGAGTCAGCACGTAGACCAGGCTAGCGATGCCTGCGCCCAGCCAACGACCGTAGGTTTGCCAAAAGGCGATCGCATCCCCATCCCCCGCCTTGGCCCGGTCATACAGCGCCGCCGGGGTCAGCCCCGTCTCTCGCACAATCGCCTGCACCGAGCAGTGCTGCTCTAGCGATCCTCGGTTGCCGCTGTTGCAGGGCGGCCCCTCGGGGTTGAGGGTAATCAACCCCAGCTCCCCGGCGGTGCCGTTGCGGCCCACAAACAGCTTGCCGTCGAGAATAATCGCGCCGCCAACCCCCGTGCCCAGGGTGAGGGTCAGCACATCCTTAAAGTTGCGCCCGGCCCCCAGCCAGGCTTCCCCCAGACCGGCACAGTTGGCGTCGTTGGCCACGGTGACCGATCGCCCCGTCTTCGCTTCCAGCGCATCGGCAATGGGCACATCGTGCCACCCGGCTAGGTTGATGGCGACGCGGGCAATGCGGCCAGCGGCATCGGCGGGGCCGGGGGTGCCTACGCCAATGGCAACGGCTTCGCGCTGGGGGTCAAGGGATGCGATCGCGTCCCCCATTGCCCCAATCACGGCATCCGGCGTCGAGGGCTGAGGGGTCGGCACAGCGAGATCGGCCAGGCACTGCCCCGCCTGGGTAAAGCGCCCCAGCTTAATCGCAGACCCGCCCAAATCCACGCCGATCACCTGCTGCTCCGCTGTCGCCATCGCCAATCCCTAGCCTTTTGAATGATTTGCCAGGGTCATTGTCTCAGATTGGGGCGTATGCAACGGTTGGGGGATCCCCCCTGCCCCCCTTAAAAAGGGGGGTCTGAGTCCGCTTCAAAGTCCCCCTTTTTATAGACGCTTGCGGCTTCCCGCAGGGTAGGGGGATTTAGGGGGATCGCTCACCTTGGCCGGTAGTCCCCCAATCTCTAGATGCGCCCCTCAGATTGTTTGAGGTTTAGTTTCGCCTGGCCGCAGCGGCTTGAAACGCCTGGCAGTACTGTTGATAGCCGCCGGGAAACACCACATTGAGCACCAGCGGATCGTCACCATCGCGGGGGTCGCCAGGGCCAGCGGTGACGACGGTAGTGCCGTCGCGATCCTCTAGTTTGATGGCCCGACGGTTTTTGAGTTCGCCGCCGCTGCTATCGACGTAGGTAACCAGGTTGCCCGTGTCGAACTGCTGGCCAATGGCTTGAATCAGGTGCAGAAAGTTGCGATCGCTGCCCCCCCGCTTGGCCACCGGCTGCCCGTCTTCCATCAGCACAACGCTGGTCACCGTATCCCCCACGCCCACCAGGGTCGGCATCAGCGCCGGGTCAAAGTTTTGGATCACCAACTCCAGCAGTTCCCCATGGCTGTGGGGAGCCTGACGCACACTAAAGTCTGACCCGAGGGGATAGTCCCCGGTTCGGTCGGCGTAGTAGCGGTTGAGTAAGGCCAGCACCCCCGCCTCTTTAATCGCCCCCCGCAGCATGAACTGAAAGTCGGTGGTGCCCGACTCATCGCCCTCGCCAAACCAGAGAATCTCTTTGCCGTCGGGGCCGCGCCCGTGGTTGGGGGCGTAGTGCACAAAAAATGACCCCTTTAGCCCCTGGTGAGCGGCATCGCGCAGCAGATCTTCCATCAGCGTCTGCATAGCATACTGGAGGTCGGCATACACCTCCCGCTGGTGGCCCAGCAGATTGTGAAAGGTATTCAGGTTCGCCGTCGGAGAGGCAATGTTGTCTAAAACCGTGGCCTGAATAGCCTGCTCCAGCTCTGATTCATCCCCATCGCGCAGACGACGCCGCAAAAACTGTCGCAGATGTTCGCCCATTTTCTGGGGCACCGCCGCCAAAAACGCCAGCTCCGCCTCGCTCACGCCGGGGTGGAAAATCTGACCGTCACGGGTTTGCCACTGCACGCCCCCCGCCGCTAAACCAGGCAGGTAGTAGCCCCCAGATTGGGCCTGCTGCTCTCCCCCCAGGGCTCGCTCAATGATGCCGTTTACCCCCCGCTTACCCGTGTGCTCGCCATTGGTGAGCACGTAGAAATGACCGTCAAAGCGCTGGGTGGCCTCAACGTAGTCGAGATCGATCACCCGAGCCAGCGGATCTTTGACCAGCCCCATGCAGACCCCGTCGAGATCTTGAATGATCAGCAGATTGTCGGTGGTGGCCAACCGCTCGATCCAAGCGCCATGATCGAGGGAGAAAACCTGCTGATGCAGAGAGGGCGAGGTTAAATAAGACATTGAGCAACCAGACTATCGACGGGCAAACCGCCCCAACCTTATCAGGGTATCTGCAAAGGAGCCATACCCTAAGGCAGACCGGCGATCGCCTATAGCCAGCCCTTAGCCCAATAAATGCCGATGCCGATGTATTCCTTGAGGGCGCGGGTGAAGTAGTGCAGGTTCTCGGTTTGGGGCACCAGGCTGAGGGTGCGCCCCTGCCAGGTAGTGAGGGTGGGGTCGGCGGGGTCGCGAGCCACGTGAAAATCCGTCGGGGCGGGGATGACCTCAAACCCCTGTTTTCTAAAGATCGCTAGAGAACGGGGCATGTGCATCGCTGAGGTGACTAGCAAAATGCGCTCGATGTTGCGATCGCCCAGCAGCACTTGGGTAAAGGCGGCGTTCTCAAAGGTGTTGAGCGATTCAGGCTCAATCGCTATGGCGCTAGCGGGCACCCCCAGGGCGGCAGCCAGTTCGGCCATGTCTTCGGCTTCAGACCGGCTCTGGCCCTGACCCCAGGTAATGCGTCCGCCGCTAAACACCAGCAGCGGCGCTTTGCCCTCCAGATACAGCCGCGCCCCGTGGAGCACGCGATCGCCCTCTTCGGCCACATCAATCCACGGGCGGGGCGGAAACTGGGGTTTAATCGCGCCCCCCAGCACCACGATCGCTTCCGCCTCGGGCAAATTCACTGTGTCTTGGTAGCGCCACTCCAGCGAGCGGATCACCGCCGTCGAAACCCAGTTATTGCTGCTCACCAGCAGCAGGGCTAGGGCCAGGGCGATCGCCCCCGCCGCCCACCGGGGTCGCCGCTTGAGACAAATCAGCGCCACCACCAACAGCACACAGGCCAGCCCCAGCGGATAGATCAGCAGCGGCAGCAGCTTCGACAAAAATAAAAACATCCCTACCCCTCACCCCTCTTCCCCAACAACCCCCTCATCTCCTCCAGCAAACTCTCCTGCTCCGTTTGCAGGGTTTCCAACCGGCCCATGATTTCACTCAGCCGATTTTCCCCAGCTTCTAGTTTTGCAGGCTTGACCCACCGCCGCACCAGCAGTCCCGACACCGCGCCAAAAATCCAGCCGCTGAGCTGAAATGGCAGCTTGACCAGGGAGAGCCAAAAACCTTCGGTGAGGCGGGCGATCGCGCTCCACAATCCCGCAAACAGCAGCAGACCCAGAATCCCCAGCGCGATCGCCCACAGCGGATGCCCCACCAGCCACCCCATCACCGGATGCTCCGCCAGCCAGCCCTGCACCGGCCTCAGCAGCGCCGACTGAGCCGCATCCGCCCAAGAATTGGCAAAGGTATCCGTCAAAATCCCCATAGCCACGCCTAACCCACTTAATCAGCCTTCCAGTAGGGTGGGCAATGCCCACCACCTACCCCCGCCCAACCAGCCAGTACAACCTAGCAAACACCTCGTTCAGTCCCAAAGGCCAATGGTGGGCAATGCCCACCTACCCATCCACCCGCTTCCCCTAGGGCGCTGGAGCCACGGGCGGCGTCCTCGGCGGCTCCGGCGGCTCCGGCGATCGACTGGCTAGCAGCCACCAGCCCAGCAGCCCCACCAGCAGGGCAGACCCCGACACCGCTAGCACCCAGCGGGGCACCCCTCGCGGCGGCTTAGTTTCTGCTGGGGAGGCGACAAACTCATCCTGGGGCAGATTTTCACCGTAGAGCTTGGCCCCAGCGGGGATGGCGGACTCCTGCTGAGCACCGGCTCCCACGGGCGTTTCTTGCCCCGTCTGGGTGGGAACCAACAGCTTGTACTGCATCAGCACCACGGCGGTATTGTCGTGGCCGTTCTTTTGGTTGGCCAGCTCAATCCATGAGGCCACCGCCGAGTCGAGGGTGACAATGTCTTTGATAATCAAACCGATGTAGTTGGCCCAGGCGTCTTCGATACGGTAGTTGTCGCTGAGGCCATCGGAGCAGAGTAGCAGAATGCCGGTTTCATCGAACACAAAGCGCTGAATGTGGGGCTGGAGATGGTCGCCGCTGCGGGTGCCCAGCGCCTGGGTCAGCGCCCCGGCATCGCTGCGCTCTAGGGCCACAGGCCAGGTTTGGCGGCAGGCCATCACCTCGCGCCCGGCGATGTCGTCATCCACTGTCAGCGGGTGGCAGTAGTCGGGGGTAATCCAGTAGGCGCGGCTGTCGCCGACGTGGGCCAGGTACACCTCGTTGACCCGCCCCCAGCCGTCGTCGGTCTGCACCCGTTGAGGAATCACCGCCGCCATCACCAGGGTGGTGCCCATGCGCTGGTGGCCCACTCGCCCTTGGTTGTCGTTTTGAAAACTAATCAGCTCGTTGACGATGCGAATTACCGCCTCCAGCTGCTGAATAATCACCTCCGGGGGCAGCACCCGCAGCTCGTTTTGGGTTTCGGCCAGCAGCGCTGGCAGCTGAATTTGCAGCGCCTGCACTGCCAGCCAGCTGGCGACTTCGCCGCCGTCGTGGCCCCCTACCCCATCGCACACCATGGCGATCTGAAACCCCTGGGCGGTCTCGCCCTGGGTGCCCAACGGCCAGCAGGCATCTTCGTTGCGGGGCTGGGTTGGCCCCTGGGCGGTGGCCCCCGCCAGGGCGATGCGGGTCGTAGTTGTGGCCGCCTGGCGCAGCAAAATTTGGTTGAGTTCTAGCGAGAGGGTGTCGAGGTCAAAGGTGCCAGCGTCGATGCGGTTGACCAGCGATCGCAGCGGTTCTGACACCGACAGATGTAGGGGCGAGAGCAGCGATCGCCACAGCTCCACCAAATCCGGTAGGGTTGGCGGCTCTCCATCGGGCCACAGTTCCACCAGGCGCAGCCGCCAGCCGTCTACCCGCAGGTTGCCGGGCTCTAGCAGACTTCTGGCCAGGCCCAGTTCGCCCAGCGTTGCCCACAGCTCCCACAGCTGCCACAGCCAGTTGGCCTGGCGCAGGGGCGGCGCGCTAAACAGCCCCGCCGCCAGCTCCGGCAGCAGCTCCCCCGCCTGGGGATGAATCGGGGCATTTTCTAGCAGCAAAATGGGCGGTGCCCCGGTGCGCTCTAGCACGCCATACAGTCCCGGCACGTGCAGTCGGTGGGGGTGGGCTTTTAGGTAGGGCAGCGCCTCCCCAGGAAAAGTATCGGGGGCGCTGGGCCGCTGGTCGGGCTCGGTGTCTAGCCAAATGCGCGGCCCCACGACTCGGTAGCGCTGACCCACTAGCTCATCGACCGGCAGGGTTTCAATATCGGTGCCGATTACCCAGAGGTAGGGCTTGTAGCGAGAGGGGCGACGCTCAACACGGTTCATAGCGTTTATGGTCGGTTACGGGCACGCGGCAGCAAATCTCTTAAAACAACGTAATTAAGCCCCCAGAAGGCCTGGGCCTAAAGATAGATTTATCCTAGAGGATAGCGAGACATTCAGAAGGGTAACCTGGGTTGGGTTTCATAGATCAGTGATCTCGACTGAAATTTCAACGGGGAGATACTCTGAGTTCGTCTGTTTTCTGGGCTTAACGTTGTTGTGGGCTGCTATGAACTACCCCCTGTTTTGGGCCATTCTTGGGGCTATCTTTTGCCTCATGGAGCTATTTTTGCCCACGGGCTTTGTGGAGTCTACCCTGGGTCTGAGTGCCTTTGTCGTGGCCTTTATGGCCCTCGGAGTAACCTCCTTTAGCTTTCAGATTGTGGTTTGGGTGGCGCTGTCCCTAGTGTTTATCTTCTTGCTGCGGCGGTTTGTGCCCAAGCGCACCCCCTACAGCCTGCAAGAGTCAACCGAAGCCCGCACCCTCACCGCGATCGCCCCCGGACAAACTGGGCGGGTGATCTACGAAGGCAACTCCTGGCAGGCTCGCTGCGACGACGAAACCATCACCATCGGAGCCGATCAACCCGTGGTTGTGGTCAGCCGCAAGGGCAACACCCTGTACGTCATCCCCGAAAGCGCGCTAAGAGCGTAGGCCGGCGAGCACCACAGCGATCCAACCAGTACCGCAAACCATTTGAGGAATTACAGCTATGGGCGGCTTTTTTAGTTTTCTGATTGTGCTGATCTTTGGCGGGTCGATCGCCGCCAGCTCCGTCAAAATCATCAACCAGAGCGACGAGGCTCTGGTCGAGACCCTGGGCAAATACAACGGCAAAAAGCTCACCCCCGGCCTCAACTTCTTGGTGCCCTTTCTCGACAAGGTGGTGTTTAAGCAGACCATCCGCGAGCGCGTGCTCGATATTCCGCCCCAGCAGTGCATTACCCGCGACAACGTTTCGATCACGGTGGATGCGGTGGTGTACTGGCGGATTGTCGATATGGAGAAGGCTTACTACAAGGTCGAAAACCTACAATCGGCCATGGTCAACCTGGTGCTGACCCAGATTCGCTCTGAGATGGGCCAGCTGGAGCTGGATCAAACCTTTACCGCCCGCTCAGAAATCAACGAACTGCTGCTGCGCGAGCTGGATATTTCCACTGACCCCTGGGGCGTCAAAGTCACCCGCGTTGAGCTGCGCGACATCGTGCCGTCTAAGGCCGTACAAGATTCGATGGAACTACAGATGGCCGCCGAGCGCAAAAAGCGGGCCGCTGTGCTGACCTCCGAGGGCGAGCGCGAGTCGGCGGTCAACTCGGCCAAAGGCCGGGCCGAGTCGTCGGTATTAGACGCCGAAGCTCGCCAAAAAGCCGCTCTTTTGGATGCCGAAGCCCAGCAAAAAACCATTGTGCTGCGAGCCCAGGCTCTACGTCAGGAACAGCTGCTCCAGGCCCAGGGCACGGCTGAGGCCATGCAGGTGATCGCCAAAACCCTCGCCGCCGACCCCGGCACCCGCGAGGCGCTGCAATTTATTCTGGCCCAGCACTACCTGGAGATGGGGCTGAAGATCGGCAGCAGCGACAGCAGCAAGGTGATGTTTATGGATCCTAAGAGCATTCCGGCAACGCTGGAGGGTATGCGGGCGATCGTGGGTGAAGGGCAGGTCTAATCGCAGCGTAGGCAATTATCAGAAGAGCCTGACACGGGTCGTGTCAGGCTCTTTTAATTCGAGGAAACTCAGCAGCCCTCCAGGTTCAGAGGATGTTTGAAAAGTCCTGTTTCTTGTAGCAAAAGTGGAGATCCCCCTTGTATCTTAAGAACCAGGACGGTAGACCGATGTCCCCCTGGTTCTAGAAACCGAGATTTAGTCCAGGTCGCCGTTCCACCATTTGTCAACAGCTCGAAAAATCGCCAGGGTCACGAACCCGCATCGAACAAGGTCGAGTGATGAATGGTCATTCTATTTCCTCAGGAGGTGCGTCA